>NZ_VTSR01000018.1 GCF_008329715.1 Gimesia chilikensis
GGGTGTAGTCTTCGATTTCCTGCTGGGTTTCTCCCCGTTGCCCGTAAACATAACCACGATTGACGAGTGCTTGTGCGATCTGGTCAGGTGGTGCCTCGGTTAAATTGATGACGTGGGTGTAGTTTTCGAATGCCTGCTGGGTCTCTCCCAGTTGCCCATATGTGATAGCACGATTGACGAGTGCTTTTGCGATCTGGTCAGGCGGTGCCTCGGGTAAATTAATGACGCGGGTGTAGTCTTCGATTTCCTGCTGAGTCTCTCCCCGTTGCCCGTAAACATAACCACGATTGACGAGTGCTTTTGCGATCTGGTCAGGCGGTGCTTCGGATAAATCAATGACGCGGGTGTAGTCTTCGAATGCCTGCTGAGTCTCTCTCAGTCGCCCATAAGTGATACCACGATTGAAGAGTGCTTTCGCGATCTGATCAGGCGGTGCATCGGGTAGATCTATGACGCGGGTGTAGTCTTCGATTGCCTGCTGGGTCTCTCCCAGTTGCCCATATATGACACCACGATTGACGAGTGCTTTTGCGATCTGGTCAGGAGGTGCCTCGGATTGATTAATGACGTGGGTGTAGTCTTTGATTGCCTGCTGGGTCTCTCCCCGTTGCCCGTAAACATAACCACGATTGAAGAGTGCTTTTGAGATCTGGTCAGGCGGTGCTTCGGATAAATCAATGACGCGGGTATAGTCTTCGATTTCCTGCTGAGTCTCTCCCAGTAGCCCATATGTGACACCACGGTCAAAGAGCGCTTGGGCAACCTGGTCAGCAGATGTTTCGGCCAGGTTGATAATACGAGTGTATTCGTCGATTTCCTGTTGGGAGTCTTCATTCTCTCCGGGGGAGAATGCCCGGCTTAAAGGAGTTGCTATTTTCTCCCCAGGTACGAATTCTGTGTCTGGATCGTCAGCATTTTTGAAATTCGAACTGGTGGCATAATAGCTTTTCCAGCGTTCATGATTCTTTGCGTAGTATTCAGTCCCCTCTAAAGAGTCGAGCAAATACCGGCTCAGTTCCGGCTGAATCAAATCGTTTGACATTTCTTGACGTTTGAAAATTTCAGATAACTGACGCTGTCGTTCTTCCGCAGAGAACCAGACACGTAAGACTTCGATAAAAATTTCAATTCGGCGTCGTTGGGGGCGGAAATATCGGAGTTGATACCAGGTTGAAAAGAGGCGATCTTCTACAGTGTAAACAGCTTCTTTTCCCTTTCCACCCCCGATTACATTCACGCATCCGGTATCCTTTAATCGTTTTAGCTGGGCACGTATCGTGTTCTCAGGGAGCCTGGCTGTTGAGGCAATCTCATGGACGAACGCCTGCCCCCCCTGACGCATGATCGCGTCTACAATTTTTCGATGCTGGTTCGATAAACGGTCAAGCAAACCGTTATATAACGGGGTCAATTCATCCAGGAGTTGTCGTAAAACTGCCACTGCGGATTCCACGTCGCCCATCGTGATCACTTCATAAAGCATCACGATCAGTCGTGGATTACCTCCGGTCAACCGATTGATGGCGCGCACCAGTCCATGTGATTGCGTATAACGATTGAGGAAGGCATCATTCAGTTCGTAATGGGCACGCAGTTTTAATATTTCATCAGTCTCAACATCGTTGGCAGGTAAAAGCTGGATTTCTTCAAAGTATTCCCAGAAAGGGTGGTCATATTCCTGATGATTACCCAGAATGCTGACCGACGTTGCCAGCAGGCACATCTGTCTTTCGTACATCAGGAGGCGACGAAGTGTGGATTGCATTCGTTCGTCGTCTAACGCACGTGAAAATAGCTGGTCCAGGTTTTCAACGGCAACGAGAAGGGTTTTGTTTGTCTCTTTTGCGACAGTTTTAATTCCCTCAATGGCGAGGGCTTCGCTGGATTCTTCATCAAATTCATTCTCGCATTGGTTGTGAAAATTTTCACCAGTCGTAAATCCAGTAAGTCCAAGTTGCTCCAGTATGCAGGACAAAAAATCCCGCAGCGAAGTGACTCCGATCAGTTCTTCGGGGAGAATCACTGGCAGCCAGTTTTGAGACAGGTCTTCAGATTCTTCAATTTTTTGCCGGACCATTTGCACTAGAGTGGATTTGCCAGCACCACGTGGCCCTGTGAGTAATAAACTTGAGCCTGTTTGGTCTGTTAGGCGGCGCAGGATTAAATCCAGGATGTTTTGTCTGGCAGCAAATGTGGCGGCTCTTTCCTGATCACTGACTTCATGCGCGTTGTATTTATGTCTTACATTTTTCACGTATTTATTTATCCATTTCAAAACCTGAATTAACAGTGGTATTGTGATACCATCGCGCCCACCAGTCTTTCATGATGTTCATAAAAAAAGAATAGGTATTGGCTAGCGGGTTCCATTCCAGATACCAGTCACATTCCAGATCTGCCAGTAATTCATTGAATTCAATCTCATTGGCTTCTGCACCGCGTGCTTCAATGTAAACTTCGTAAAGCAGTGGCAGAGTGGCGGGATTCTTTGCGTTGGCAACCGTGATCAGAATATTAACAATCGCTTTCTCCTGATCGGCATCATATTGCTCTAGCCTTCGTCGGTATTGATCAAAGTACCGTTTGCAGGTCGGCCCCATCAGACGTCGTTGGTAAATGGTGTCGATCATCTCTTGTGTAATTTCTGTGTCTGATGCTTTTCTCCTCTGGGCCAGTTCCGAAAAGAACAGCTGAATAAAATAGGGGACCGGTTGTCCAATGCAGGTAAGTAGGTGTTCCACGGTGTCGTCTGAAATTGTGAGCTTTTCATTTTCCGCCAACTTGCAGCAGAGACTTGCGGCATCTGGGGTTTCCAGGGGTTCCACGGCAAGTCGATTGAAGTCGTTCAGAGTTTCGGGGCACCTCAGACGTCGATCCAGAATGTAGTTCAGGCCTGTGCTGCCTGCCACTACAAAGCGATGTCTCCGTAGCTCATCGTTTTCATTCAAGCGAACTGTTCGAAACCAACTCAGGAAGCGTGTGGCAGATTCGTCACTTTCTGAGTGGGCAATTTTTTTTAACATTTCCGGCAATTCGTCGAACAGGAACAAGAGAGGCTGTTCCGCCTTTTCCAACGACAACATGATTTTTCGTGCCAGTGGTTCCCAGTCAGTCTGCTCAACTTTCTTTCGAAAAGTCACCCCGGGGACTCCTCCGGAACCATCAATGGATTCTACTTTGTTGCTGAATGCATCAACAAAATCACTCACTAAATCACCACACTGCTTTAACAGCGGTCGTAATTCTTTCTGCTCACCTGATTTTTCGATTAACCGTTGAACGAACTGTGCCCCGGTGGTGATGTCCTCCAGGTCATACGACAGCGGAAGAAAACTGAGCTGAGGATGTCGACAAAAGTGTCTCAAGAGTCCACTTTTGCCAAACCTGCGTGGAGCCAGGAGAAGCAGGTTGTGCTGTTCTAAGATGCTCCAGGCCTCAGAAACAAGCCTTTCGCGTCCATGTAGATCTTCGGGTTCAGGGATGGGCCCAACAATGTTTCTCATTTCCTCGACTCCATTTAAGTTCCTGGAAACAGTAGCAACATTTTTGTTGCTCTGGTTTAGAGGGTAGCAACGAAAGTGTTGCTAGTCAATCTTGGAGTGAAAAAATGGTCATAATTGATATAAAAACACTGTTTTCCACAAAACCTGAAATGTGAGACTGATTGTTACTGCAAGCCATCCGTAGCCTGAAATCCAAGTGAACCCTTCACTGGTGAGCTGTCTGATGCTGGTTGAATTTCCTGGACAGTGTGAATCGCCGGGAGACACAGTTTGTTTGTCCAACTGTGCTTATCCTTTACCACTCACAATCTCTATTTCACGGTTGAGCCCGAATGCAATTCGGGACGAGCGCCGTATCACAGCAAAGTCCGAAGTGTCCGCATAAATTTCCACGTCAGCTTTGTGCATCAGATTCGACTCCAAGCAAAAAAGGCACGACACTCTTTAAAGAGTGTCGTGCCTTTCGTGGTAGCAAAAAAACGCAAGGTCTTCACCCCTCGACACTCTCCCGCACCCGCTGGTTCGCGGCAGCGTCCAGAATCGCTTCGTCATAACAGACCAGCTCCACCGAGTTCCCGTCCGGATCAAAGAGATAGATCGAGTGCCAGCCGAACTGGCGATGGTCCGTCAGCATCATCTCGATCTCCAGCGCTTCCAGCCGCGCTTTCTCGCTTTCGAATACTTCCCGTTCCATCGCGAAAGCGAAGTGATGCAGCGTCCCTGTCCGGGCCCGGGCCATACCGACTTCGATTTCCTGCGGTCCGCTGAACTCCCAGGTCTGATCAAAGATCGCCAGCAATTGAGGATGCCCGTCGAAGTCATCTGCAACTTTCAGGAAGGTGCCTCCGTCAAAGCTGGCAAACAGTTCCAGTCCAATGACGTCTCGGTAGAAGGCAACCAATGCTTCCCGGTTTTCGGTTCGCAGGACCAGTTCGCCTAATCGTTTTTCACACGTATGCATATCAGTTCTCCCTGAATAGCCACTATCAATCATTCAGACCCTGCAGCATCGCCCGCAACAGATCCGCCAGTTGGTCCCGCTCTTCTGTTTTGAGCCCGCACAACGCACCTTCCGCTTCATCCAGTCGATCCGCGACCGCTTCATCGACGACTTTTCGCCCCTCTGCAGTCAGCAGCACCTTCAACGAACGGCGGTCACTGGGGGAAGGCCGACGTTCGACGAGCCCCTGTTCCTCCAGACGGTCAATCCGGTTCGTCATCGCTCCCGAGGAGAGCATCACCGCCTCCATCAGTTCCGTGGGCGTCAAACCCTGCGGATCTCCCGCTCTGCGGAGCGTGGCCAGAATGTCAAAGCCCCCCACGGTCAGACCGTACGGCTTCAGTGTTTCACTCACCCGACGCTCCAGCCGCGTCGCCAGTCGCAAAACCCGACCGACAACCCCCATGGGTTCGACATTGAGGTCCGGGCGTTCTGTTTTCCATTGACTGATTAAGATGTCGATCAAATCCTGTGCCATAAATTTATGATGACTCCGCGCTCGCATGAGGAATGAATTTATCGTACGACAAGCATAGATCAGCCATACTTTCAGGTCAAGTATCTTCATGTGGAGATATTAATGACTGAATAAATGACTTGTGACAGACTGGGGTTCACAAACGTTTGGTAAATGATACGATTGTGGACTGTTCGGTCTAAAAGTCTGTTTTTAGTCCTGATTGGAATGCAATCTGCTTGTATCTCAATCAACTGTCCTACTTTGAAACCGAGGAAATCCACTTGAACCAACCCCAGGCTGAAATCCAGGTCGACCTGCCACTGGTCCGCCAGCTGTTGCTGGTTGATTATCCTGCATTAGCAAATCAGCCTCTGTTTCTGGTCGATGAAGGCTGGGACAATTTCATCTTTCGTATCGGCGAACATCACGCGGTCCGCTTGCCCCGCCGTGCTGCCGCGGTACCTTTCCTGCAAAATGAACAGCGCTGTCTGCCAAAACTTGCAGAGCGGCTCTCCCTGGAATTGCCTCTCCACGTTCACATCGGTTCCTCCGGTCCCCGTTTTCCCTGGACCTGGAGCATTGTGAACTGGGTTCCCGGGCAAACCTCTGAGAAGCATGCTTTCCCTGACGCAGACGTTCGCCTGCTGGCGGAAACCCTTTCTATACTGCATCAGCCGGCTGAAGACGGGGCACCGCAGAATCCCTATCGTGGCGTTCCCCTGCAGTCGCGCAGTCAGGGAGTCGAAGAACGACTGCATCGGCAACGCGAATGTACCGACGTCGATGTCACGCGTCTGACAGACATCTGGCACGCCTGTTGTGAGACGCCCCCCGCTGACCAGATGGTCTGGATTCACGGCGATCTGCATCCCCGCAACGTGATTGTTCGCGATGGTGCCCTGGTCGGCCTGATCGACTGGGGGGACGTATCAGCCGGTGATCCCGCGACCGATCTGGCGTGCACCTGGCTCTTACTGGAAACCCCCGCCAGCAGAACCGCATTCCTTGATATCTATGACGCTGAGCCTTGCCTGATTCAGCGCGCTCTCGGCTGGGCGCTACTGATGGGGCTGATTTTGCTCGACAGTGGCGAACGCCGCCACGTCTCTCTCGGCCAGGCGACGCTCCGACGCATACTGGCCGACGCCTGAGCCACGCATGTTCTCCCCAATGGTTGATTTCATTGTACGGTGATCACTCAGCCTGGTTGCTCAGCCGTCAGTTCGCCTGTACAGGATGCCCCCTTGTCGTTCTTCATCGCACCCCTGATGTGCCATAATCCCGCAATGTTAGCCTCTTTTGTGTTTCCTCCCGTTTTGGCACAGCTCCTGCAGTTTTGTTCTCATCAAAGTCATACAGAAAAATAGCAGGCTATACAAAAGACGGGCCACGAGACTTCGAACATCCTGCGTTTGAAGCAGACCATCTGCCTAAAGGGGAACCACCATGTCACTCAAGTCATTCGGGATCACAGCCGTCGGTTTACTGTTAAGCCTGTTTCTCATTTCGTTCGCGGTCGCGTATCCACCCACGCAGCAACCGCAGGCACAGGAGCAGCTGCCCGATCAGAGCTTCATGAAGATCGTCATCGACAAGCCATTTTCCGAAACGATGCAGCAGGACATGCAGCAGAAAGACGAACTGATGCAGCGTCAGCAGTCGTTGATGCAGCAGCGTTACCATCTGGGCGATAAACCTTCCCAGACCATGATGTCAGCCGGTCGCAAAGCGGTGCAGGATGGCGTGCGGGTAAGACTGCCGCAGGGAGTCACCTGGGAACAGCTCTCCCAGATGTCACCCGCGGAGATCAAAGAGAAGAATCTGTTTCCTTACGGATTCCGCCCGCTGCCTCACGCCAACCACAAGACCGGCGGACAGGTCTTTCCCAAACAGCAGATCGACGCCATGCAGAAACTGGAGCAGCGCGATCTCTCCCGCTTCGATATCGACTTCGACCTGCCCGACCACCTGACGCCCGAATTTCCGCCGCCGATCTTCCTCTCCAGCCGACCCGATCTCGGCGATGTCTCGCAGGGCAAGGTCCTCTCAATCAAAAACTACTACGAACTTTTTAAAGGCATCCTGACTCCGGTCCAGCTGGAAGGCATGCGGGTCCTGCTGACACCGTTTCCAC
The DNA here is from genome assembly GCF_008329715.1 of Gimesia chilikensis. Lineage (GTDB taxonomy): Bacteria > Planctomycetota > Planctomycetia > Planctomycetales > Planctomycetaceae > Gimesia > Gimesia chilikensis. The sequence continues at coordinate 7,098 of NZ_VTSR01000018.1, forward strand.
AGCAGCAGTTCAACCAGACCGAGGATCGCAAAGTCAAAGAACCCAGCCTGGGTGTGACCTGTCTCGATTGTCACGTTAACGGGCACACTAACGCCGCGTTTCACCTCAATCCGGACACGCGTCCCCAGGCAGCCCGCTTCCGTCTCGATACGGTCAGCCTGCGAGGGATGTTCAATCAGCAGATTCACGGCTCTAAGCGCTCACTGCGTAGTGTGGAGGACTTTACGGAATTCGAACAGCGCACCGCTTACTTCGACGGCGATCATGTGACTGCAGCCAAAAAAGGAGTGCACCTGCCCAATCGCAGTGATACCGTTTCGATGATGGCCCAGATGCAGAACATGTTCGACTTCCCTCCCGCGCCCAAACTCGATGCCTTCGGCAAGCTTGATCCAACGCAAGCGACGGAATTCGAACTGCAGGGGCAGGAGCTCTTCTTCGGTAAAGCCCGTTGTGCCGAATGTCATCCGGCACCCTTCTATCTCGACAACAAGATGCACGATCTGCACCTCGAACGCTTCTACAAACCGGAAATGATTTCGGATCAGTACAACATCGCGGACGGCCCCATCAAAACCTTCACACTGCGGGGCATTAAAGATTCGCCACCGTATCACCACGACGGGCGCCTGCTCACGCTGGCCGACTCGGTCGAGTTCTACAACCTCGTCTTGAAACTCGATCTGACACCACAGGAAAAAGAAAGCCTGGTCGCTTTCATGAAATGTCTGTAATGGGGGAGAACGGGCTCTGTCGCTGATGACCGGCGGCAGGGCCCGCCTTTGTTCTTTCAGGTGATCAACTTCGATAGCAAATTCCAGCTGGCTTGCTTAACATGGAATGAGCGGCTTCCCGACGTCGGGACCGCATTCAAGTCGAGTCCGTAATGCTATCAAGTTGAAGGATCATCCGTGATTGAACATACCGTAACCTTTCGTCTCAAGTCTGCCCCCGGTTCTGAAGCAGAGCAGACCTTCCTCGCCGCTGCCGCCGACCTGGCTGCCATCCCCGGCGTCAAAGATTTCACCATCCGCCGCCAGACCAGCCCCAAGAACGACCACACCTTCGGCATCAGTATGAAGTTCGCGACGCAGGAAGAGTTCGATTTCTACAGCAACCATCAGGCACACCAGGATTTTATTCAGGAACACTGGCTGACCACCGTCGAAGACTTTCAGGAAGCCGACTTCGAATCCCTGGACACCGTCGCCCACTAAACCCCGCCAGCCATCGAGGAGTTTTCACATGTACTCACGCCCGCTTGTCCGTTTCGCCTGCCTGACAATGCTCTGCCTGTTTGCAGCCTCCACTGCAGACGCCGCCCAACTCTATGTGGGCGCCACGTCGACCGACATCACTCCCCAGCTGCCGGTCTCACTCACGGGCCAGATGCGGACCCGCATTGCGAAAACGGTCGAAAGCCCGGTCACCGCGAACGTCCTCGTGCTGGAATCCCGCGACGGAGACAAATCACTGGAACACGTTGTCTTCGTCTCTTGTGACCTGGTCTGCATCCGGGGCGGCATTCACGAAAAAGTCCGCGAAAAACTCAAAGACCAGCTGCCCGGCCTCTCGCTGCAGAAGGTCATCATGAACGCGACCCACACGCACACCGCGCCCACGATGATCGAAGGTCGCTACACACTTCCCAAGACCGGCGTCACACAGCCTGCAGAATTCGTCGAGTTCGCCGCACAGAAAATTGCCGACGCCATTCAGAAGGCCTGGAACGAACGGCAGCCGGGCCAGGTCGGCTGGGGACTCGGGCACGCGGTCATCGCCCAGAATCGCCGGGCCCTCTATGAGGGAGGCTGGGCCAAAATGTACGGCAGTACCAGCACCAAGGATTTTCGCGGCATCGAAGGCTACGAAGATCACACCATGGAAGTCCTCTGCTTCTGGAATGACAAAGACGAACTCATCGCCACTGCTGTCAACATCGCCTGTCCCGCCCAGGCCGTCGAAGGACGCAGCACCGTCAACGCCGACTTCTGGCACCCGGTTCGCGAAGCTCTCAAGAAAAATATGGCGACCAGCTCACCGTGCTCGGCTGGGCCGGCGCCGCCGGAGATCAGGTCCCCCGCCCCATGTACCGCAAAGCAGCCGAGGCTCGCATGATGCAGCTCCGTAACCTGACGCTGCTCGAAGAACTGTCGCGGAGGATCGTCGCCGGCTGGGAAGAAGCTTATGCTGGTGCCGTGCAGGAAAAACATGCCGACGCACTGCTCAAGCACGAAGTCCGCACCATCGAACTCCCGCTACAGACTGTCAGCGAAGCAGACCACGAGCGAATTTCCAAAGAGATCAAGGCCTACGCTGACGATCCCTCCAAGGTCTGGATCAAAAACTGGAAACAACGCGTCCTCGACCGCTACGACGAACAGCAGGCCGGCACCTCCCGTCCCTATTCGATGGAACTGCACACCCTCCGCCTGGGCGACATCGCCATCGCCACGAACGACTTCGAACTCTTCACCGATTTCGGCACTCAGATGAAGTCCCGCAGCCCGGCCCTTCAGACCTTCATCATCCAGCTCTGCGGCCCCGGCTCCTACGTTCCGAATGAAAGAGCCGTCCGCGGCGGCAGCTACAGCGCTATCATCGAAAGTAACCTCGTCGGCCCCGCCGGTGGCCAGGTCCTCACCGAAGAAACCCTCAAGTCAATCAACGCACAGTTCAAAAAGTAGAAAAAAACTGAGCGGCACGGCGCCAGCCGCCGGTGTTGACCTGGATTTGCCTGACAAGGGTTCCCTGGTATCTCCGTTCCATAACGGGGCACACCATTAGCCGCAGGGCGTTAGCCCCGGTTGAAACTGGTTAGTTTAGAAGTGACCAAAAGTAGCTGACTCCTGAGACACCTGTTAATCCTTAAGGTGCTCCCATCGCGATGAAAACGACCAGTTAATCACATCAATTTCAGGTTTACAGTCAAGGAATTCATCTCCTTCTGCCAGAGCTTCTTGGTTTAAAAAATAATGTCCTGCTTCGAGGTCATCTACAAATTGCTTCATGAACTGCAACAGGTTTTTATTCAGCAGAATCACAGTGTCGTCTGCATGATCAGTGAAGATAACCTGCCCGGCAGTTCCAGTGGGAGCAGGATCCATGTCAACGCGGAGCAGTGTTTCTCCACCGTCATGTGCAAAGGCGATCGATTTGGGATTATAGATGTCTTCCCTGCGAATGCCTGAATCGGCTGCCCGAACCGGCTCCAGGTTATCTACTGGTACGTCGTTGTTTTTAAACTCTCGAATTGCCTCTTGTAGTGTAAGGAACTGCATACCATAGAAGAGACTCCCCAGGTTCCCCTCTGAATTCATTCCGTTATGGGTGCGGTAGAGTTCTTTCCACTGTTCCGGCATTTCCAGAGCGAAAACCTGTTCGGCTTCCTGAATTTCCTGCGCGGTAGCTGGCGGATTCAGATTAGCAAGGATTTTTGGGGCATGTGCTGAAAGCCAGTCATGGATTCGATGCCACGCTTCTGTGATCGTGTTCACAGGGGGATGACTCTGATGGTTACCAGCCAACTGATCGTCTCCTTTATCGCTGGTGCAGGCGGCGCTGAGTAGCGCGCCTGCCATGCAAATCGCATGGCGACGCGTCATTTTCAATTCGGGCATCCAGCATCCCTCTCGCGAGCCAGAAAACCGGGCCCCGCTTACAGCGTCCCGTCCAGACCCTTCTGGTAATACTTATGCGTGATCTCATCCTGGTGCTCCAGCAGCCAGTCGATCGAGGGTTCGTTGTGCATCGCTTTATGAATCGCCTGTGCGGTCGCTTTGCGATGAATCTCGAACAGCGCCTTGTGATCCAGGTTCTCATCGGTCGCGGCACCCGGATTCAACCAGACTGAGCAGATTATTCCCAGGTCATTCGCTTTCTCTTTCGGCAGATCACCGGCCCGCACTGCATCCAGCACACCATTGGCAATCGCTGCCTGCACGGTTCCCATCAGAATGTTCGTGTAGGCACTGCTCTTGACCGTGACCTTACTCACCATCAGCGTGACCGGCCTGACCTGGATATCCGTATTCAGAATCGCGAACACCTTCGAGTGACCCGCAGACTGTCCGCCGGTCAGCGTGGCAATCGCTGTCCCTACAGGGCCATCCAGCTCACCAATCACCACTTCCGGTTCCGCAGCCGTAAACGGCGGACCACCGGCGATCAGACATTCCCCCGTACGCATTACAATTCGATCACTCATACTGACACTCCTTGCTGGTTGAACTGAATCGGTAATTGAAACATCACCCTACCCGATCCCCCGCCAACCTGCAACCAGTCTGGTTTCCCGGCTCCTCCGCAGTATGATCCAACTCGAATTCAGATTAAAATAGCAATCACAGATCCTGAGCGGCACGGCGATAGCCGCCGGTGTTGTATCACGCGACGTATAGAAATTACCGCTACCTGGCGGCCATTCCGCTCAGATAGATATGAATTCAAACCATCAGTTGGCTCTGGCATAAAAGTATGGTCTCGGACATCACAGACACCATCACGGCGCTCCAGCAACAGGGAGCAGTTCTGATTCGCGGATATCGTTCGCAACTGGAACTGACGCAGGAATTGCAGGCCGCCATAGACGCCGGAAAACCGGCTATCGTGCAGCCAACCATGAAAAGCATGCGTCTGTTTTTTAATACCAGCGGGTTCAAGATGATGATGCAGGAAGTTCTGGAAGGACTTATAGACTATCAACTGGTGATTCTACCCAACTGCTATGGCACGCGGCTTCTAATGGCAATCGCACCTCGCATCGAATGACCATACTAGGGTCCCACACGACGCTCAATGATATTTTTACCTAATTCTTCTGCATCAAATGGCTGACTTGTATCAAAATTCCGCAATGCATCTAAGAATTCAACCGGTGGTAGGTATGAGTGTTCTTCGATGTAATGAAGTATCATATCCGGTGAGGTGAATACGACTTTTTGCTCTCGTGAAGGAATCCTGAGTTCTGTGCAACCAAGGTGACGCATTCCGCCAATTTTGCACCTGATTTTTGCATACGCTTTACACAATTTACAGGGGCGTTGTCCTCTAATTCGAGCAAAATGGATATTGATCCTCTTTGGGATGCAGCAGACCAGGTCTCGTAATTTCTTGAACAGCGCGTCGTCTATAGTCCCAACCGGGAACGAATGATTGCTATCCAGCCAGCCGATATTAAGAAGTTTTTCAAATTCACAGTCGTCAGCGAACTCATACCAACAGTTGTCGTCCGCATAATATCTGTAGGGGGAAAGATCTTCAAAATACATTTTAACTCCCTATCATCGAAAGCAAGCTCATCGGCTCTGCGCGGTGAATGCACTTCTGCCACGAACTGGTCTACACTCACTCATACCGCCGCGGACTGATCCCCGGCGCTGACCGCGCCATGTTGTCAGGTCGATTCGGCAGATCATAGTCGATCTTCTGCGTGTTCAGACTGCGAAACAGCGGTCGTACGTTTTCGGGTAACGTCTGCACCTGCTCCGGATCATAATCGGGCACTTCTCCAATCGGCCCCGCCCACGCCGGGCGATAGGCAATCGCCAGCATGTGCCGGTCAGTGTCGCTAAAATTGGGATAATTAGCGTGGAATACTTTCTGATTGATGATCACCGCCGAGCCCGCACGGCAGGTCACCAGCACTTCATCTTCATGCGACAGGTAACGCCGATACGGGTTGCCGTCCGCGTGCAGTGAAAGATGCGAACCGGGAATCACTTTGAACGGGCTATGCTCAGGCGTCAGATCATCCAGGTAATACAGCACCCGCACCAGGCAGGGCGAACTGGCACCCAGCCCGAAGATTTTCGAACCATAAGGCTGCGCGTCCGTATGAATGGCGATTCCCGGATGCCCCGGCTGTGAAACCGCGTAGGTACACGACGTACAGATCAGCTCATCCCCGAACAGCCGCTCCAAAAACGAGATCATCGTCGGCAGCGCAATCACCGAGATCGCATTCGGCGAGTCGGTCCACTGCACACCGCTGAATCCCCGCTGATGCGCGCTGTAATCGGTTCCCTGCGTCGGCAGTTGCATCAGCTCTTCACGGATCCCCGCAATCTGCTCTGCCGACAACAGGTCCGGCATCACAACATACCCATCCACCTCAAGCGAACGAATCTGCTGTCCTGTACTCAATGCCGCCCAGTCCGTTTCAACCCGCTTCGCCGCAGCGACTTCCTCACGCGAGTTAGTAAACGATACATCCATTTTGCTGACCTTTAATTGATACATTCGAGTGGGGACGAGCAACTATTACTGTTGAACCACGAAAGCAAACTCCGCTTCTTCAAGAAGTTCTCCCCGCACGAAGACATGCAACCAGCCGGGGTCCCAGGGAAAACCATCAATATACGCTTCGCGTCGAGGGTCCGGGGTGTCAAACTGAAACAACTGCCGATATCCGCTCTGTTCTAACTCTTCAAAGGCAGGACCGACGCGCGCCACATTGTCTATGCATGGTCTTCCACCGACTTTAGACCAGGGAGAAACTTGTTCCGGGGATTCCGGCATTCGATCTGTTTGCATCGGTTCGAACCGAATTCGCTGACAGCTTACTTCCGCTTTGATCCCTGAAGCACTGTCCGACATGCCACCCTGATGGACGACCGCGTGAATCATCTTCGAGGGGAAAAGCACCCGGTTGTTAAACGAAATTACATCGCGTGTTTCATCATCGCCATAAATATCGAATGAGTAAAACAGTGAGACAGCCCGGCCTGTCTCAAATTCGATCGTACCGAAATATTTCTGATTCACATCAACATACAGAGGCTCTACATCCCTCGGGACAGCACCACCAATTTTAGAACCGTGATCTGTCGACTCACGGTCATAAGCAAACGGGCGACACTGATTCAGGTCTGGTAGTTCGTTGAATGCCATGACGATTCTGCTGGAGAGAGTATCAACAGGAAAAATCCCCTTACTTCTTCGCCTGCTCCTCCACATGTTCCAGCACCGCATCAAAAAATGCCTTGTGAACATCCGCCGGGGCTGCGTGGCCCATCAGGGGTTTGTTGATGATCTGCTTCTTGCCGCTCAGCTGGTTATAAGCCGCGTAACAGCTTGATGGCGGACAGACGCTGTCGATAAAACCCACACTCATAATCGCATCCGCCTTCGCCCGCGTGGCGAAGTTGACTGCGTCGACATACGCTGCTGCTTCCAACTGGGTGGGATCGGGTTTGCCGTCCGCGCCGGTTTCGACCAGCTTGGGCCAGCCGTTAATCCGGCCGGCAGCACGTCCTGAATGATCGCAGATCGCGGGAACCCCCGTGGCGATGAACGTCACCCGGTTATCCAGACCACCGGCTGCCAGTGCCTGGCCGCCTCCCTGGCTGTGGCCGATCACAATCACGGTCTTCCCGTCCCACTCGGGTTGCGCAGTCAGAAAATCAATCGCCCGCACCAGACGCAAAAACATCCCGCGGAAGTAAACCGTATCACGGCTCTCGCGACCCGCCTGTCGATAATCTTTCAGTTTGCCGGCCGCCAAATCTTTGTAATATTGAGCCGGCTTTCCGTTCGGCAGGCCGTGTGCGTTGATGTCCATCGACAGCATTCCGTTGTTCGCTCCTTTGACGGCATTCGTCAGCGATGAACTCCGCACCCCGGCCCCGTGCACCCACAGAATCGCCGGCAGGCTCTTCGCTTTCGCATCCTTCGGCTTCCCGAAATAACCGGAAACCGGAGCACCACCCAGGCAGTTCACCTGCACGTCGAATGCTTCAACCTTGGCGTCCTTCTGCTTGACCGGCGTCAGTTTCGGATCCATGGGAACCTCTTCGAGTTTCGCGATCTGATTGGTCCAGAACTGGTCGAAGTCTCCCGGGGCCGGCTTGCTGAGTTCGATCTTTTCCGGCGAGAACCCTGCTCCCGCGATTTTAGTCTGATTCACCGGCGCACCTGCTTTGACCACGCACCGCAGAAATCCCGGCTTGTCCGATGTGACTTCTACCTCGGTCGGTTCTTCACCCAGTGTCTTGCTCCCTTGAGGGAAACCGGAAGCCCCGCCGATGAAATTATCCACGGTAAAGCTCAGCTTCTCACCTGAGACCGGCTTGCCATTCTTAGTCAGCGAAATCAGAAACTTCGCCGTCTCACCGGCCTTATAGATCGCATCAGGGCGATCGGTGACCACCTTCAATTCGTATTTGTCCGCAGCTACAGCCGAAGCAGACAGTGAGAGCAGCAGCGCCAGGGTCAGGCAGGACGAGACGATATGTTTCAGAAATCTTGGATGCATGATGTATTCCTGTGATCAAGTTTCAAGCGAAATCCGGCGGCCCGGAGTCTCTCTACCAGTCTAACAGACACTCGCTGAAACGGAAGCCAGACAGCCTCTGATCAACCACACTGGTCGCTCAGCAATCTGTGGTCCCTCTCGAAAGGACATAGCCGGAGCGAACGTACTTCATGAATCATTCACGAATAGATGAGTCTGTCATTAGTTTTTCAAAAAAGAACTGGCTTCATGGAAAAAGATGCACACAATGGCACATGATCTGCCTGATTAAAAACAGGAGCACCCGCCAGACTGATCTGGCTCCCTGCTGTGGGGAGGCTGACTCGAAGATACTCAAATCAGGGAATAATCAAAATGCTCGCTCAGATTGCAGCGCTTTCATTATTACTGGCACTCCTCTGCTTTCTCTGGCTCATCGTCGACATCATCCGGCATCCGCAGCACATGACGATCATGAACTTCGTCTGGCCGCTCACCGCCCTTTATGCGGGACCGCTGGCACTGGTGTTCTATTACTGGTTCGGACGACAGGACAGCCACGACCAGATGCAGCACGGCAATCATTCCCAGCACGTACAGAGCGGGCACGACGGACACGCCGCACACAGTATGCACGGGGAACAGCACAACGAAATGCAGTCCTCTATGAACTCACACGATATGTCGTCCATACAGAAAAAGCCGTTCTGGCAGAGCGTGGTCCTGGGAGTAACGCATTGCGGCAGCGGCTGCACACTGGGTGATATCATCGTAGAAGGCGGCCTGCACATTCTGGTTCCGGCCGTACTCACGTTGACCGGCGCTTCACTCGTCTTCTTCACCTGGACCATCGATTACATCTTCGCCCTGCTCATCGGCGTTGCCTTTCAGTATTTCAGCATCGTCCCCATGCGGGGGCTGGCATTTAAAGAAGGACTGGTCACTGCCTTCAAGGTCGACTTCTTCTCACTCAGCTGCTGGCAGATCGGCATGTACGGCTGGATGGCCATCTGCCTGTTCGGCATCTTCGGCCTGGAAAATACGGCGATGGACAAGACCAGCCCCGTCTTCTGGTTTATGATGCAGATCGCCATGCTCGCCGGCTTCATCACCGCCTTCCCCATCAACTGGTGGCTCATCCGCAAAGGCATCAAAGAGCAGATGTAGGCCTTCACGTAACTCAAACTGAGCTGCAAGGCGCTCGGTCGCATTTATTAAATAGTTTTTACGTGATCCTGCGGTCGACAGCGTTAGCTATGTGAGTATCCACCCTGGCCGAGGGTATGCTGTTGCTCTTGTTTCAGGACTTCAACAGCAGAAAAGAAAATTAGCCGCAGGGCGTTAGCCCCGGTTGAAACGTCTTTGGTATATATCATCCGAATTAAGAAACGCTACCTGGCCGCCGTTTCGATTAGCGGTGAAGATCACTTACCACTCGCCAATCACCAGACAGCAGCGACCCACCCTTGTAAAAACTACATCCCGCCCCCATTCTCGCTCCTTTTCCCCTGATCGGGTTCAGAAACCGGACCTCCAGAGCCGATAGTAGGAATCAGACCGATTGTACGGATTACGCAAAGCAGGCAGAAACCTGTCTCAGGCACTCGAGGATCTGAAATGAGCATCACGCAACGCTGGTTACTGTTGGCCACCGGAATTCTGTTAATCGCGGGCGGCGTATTCGCCTCAGACGAGCTCCGTAAATCAGCCGCAGAGCCGGGCGATCAGCAGGCCGCGCTGATGCTGGCCAAGCTCGCCAGCTGTCAGAAAATTACCAATGGCCTGGTGACGAAAAACTTCAAAGAGATCCACAGCGGGGCCAACACCCTCAACCAGATCTGCATCGCCACCGACTGGGCGTCCCACGATGATGCCGTCTATGCCCATCATCGCCTGGAACTCCGCAAGCAGGCCCAGAAGCTCGCCAAGATGGCAGAAGAAAAAAATCTCGACGGTGCCAGCTATGCTTACATGCATTCGCTGAATACCTGCATCAACTGCCACGAATACTGCCGCGATGTTCTCAGCATCGTCGACGACTCCGAAGTCAAACTCAAAGTCGTGCCGATTCCCTCGAACTGAGTTGACTTTGTTATCTGCGTAAAAAAAACGATGACCCCCACGAAGAGAGCCATCGTTTCCGTTCGCTGATGAACTGTCAGATCAAGGCCTAGCGGATGCGGGGCTGTTGATCATTCTGCGCTGTCGTGTTCTCGCTGTCACTCCGCGATTTCTGCTTGGTTTTACGGAGCGAACGTTCGGTAGGTTCCCGAACGTCAATGCTCTGGCCATCAACGCGGATCAGTTGTGCGATCAGCGCGTCCTGACCATTGATGGTACCACGACGGGCCAGTAACTTGATGGACGTCCCTTCTGACAGGTCGACATCCTCAAAGCTGTCAGCAGGTCCCAGATTGACCTGGACCATTTTCTCTTGCGGTGTTTCCAGTTTTGCGACAACAAATTTTCCATCGCGACCCTGGAAGCTGGTCTTCCGCGTACTGACGATATCCCCTTTAAACTTTCTCAGCTTCTGCTGACGGGGCAGCTCATTCTGGATTGACTGACCATTAAACGACACGAACTGTGCCAAAATCGCAGACTGATTATTCACGCGACCTTTCACGCCTTTGATCTGAATGTTATCCCCTTTGTCGAGGTTCAACTGGCTGACCTGTTCCTGGGGACCAAGGAAGACACGCTGTGTCTGGCCTTCCTGCGTCTGAATCTTAGCCAGTACCTGCTTCTGCTCAGACGACATGATGCGTTTGGTCTGCAGCTTCTGAATTTCACCACTCAACTGCACCTGACGACGATTACCGCGACGCTGCATATCACGCTGCGCCTGCTGTTTCATATCGTCAGATCGTTTGCGGCTCTCATTCTGCGCTTTTTCCAGGTCGTACAGAAAGATCGTTTCGACAGCGTCATAAAAACCATCACGGTCATAGTCGACGCCGACATGTACCCAGCCGTCCATGTCCAGCTTGTAGCGACTCATGTTCCGCGTATGATCCTGCGAGTGCTGTTTCTTCTTCCCTTGATGTTTTGCCTGGTGTTTGTCCTGTTTCTTTTCGGAATAGTCCGTATCCCGATCGCTCCGGGACTGCGCGGACGAACCAGTCTGATCTCTCTCAGAAGAAGACTCGTTGTCATCAGCCATCACAGACAGCGGCATGGCAACAGCCAGACTGAATGCAGAAGTCAGCAACATCTGCTTATTCAAAACCATTATAAAACTCCTTTGTTTAACGTTGTTCCAGATTGAAAATTCATGAGGTTGTTTGAGTGGGACTCAGTCCCACCAGTCATCAGCGGTATAGTACTGGTTGGCCAGATTGGAGTGCCCATACTGGTATCCGTAGCCGGCTCCATGATCTTCCCACCAGTCGGTATAGATATTGTTCTCAGGGCGATCAGCGGGTTCACCTTCGTAGCGCTGATTCAATCCCTGTAATTGTTCGGGCATGTATCGCCCGTTATTGTCCATCTCCCACCAGTGTTGTGGCAGATCGTTATCGCCGTAGTAGTTATCGTAGTAGCGATACTCGTCTGCATCTTCGCGTCCCAGCTGGTAGTCATATTCTTCCTGTTGATCCTGCCACCAGTTTTCATCAAACCAAGTGGAATCATCGTGCCACCAGTCTTCGTCGAACCAGGCAGAGTCTTCGCGGGGATTGTCTCTGTGGGGGTTACCTCTGCGGGGAGGACGTCCTCTCCGGGGATGCTCGCCGCGCGGATGATCTCTATCGGGGCGCTCTCCACGGGGATCGTCTCGCCGTGGTGACTCACGTGGCGGATTCTCTTCTGAGCCATCGTACCACCAGTCATCATCAAACCACTGGTCGTCGGGATTGTCGTCTCTGCGTCGATGCTCCGCAGGCCGATTCACATAATCCGGCGGATTGTTCGTTCCCCTACGTGCATTCTGTCGTCGTGAATCGTTTGGCATTTCCCGGTCACCCTCTTGATTCTCTTCGTTGAAATTCACAGACAGATCACTGTCGTCAGGTTGATTGGCCGGATAGTAAGGGCTGTAACCCAACCCTTCGCTCGGGGTCTCCTGGGCCGCTGCCGAAGACAACCCACCCGGATCCGGCTGCAGCAGCAACAGCCCCAGACCGAGTAACATCAAACATCGCATCCCTCGAATTAGCATCATCTCTCCCTTGTGGTTGGCATTTGAGGTCAGAGCAGAGATCGACGATTACGCCGATATGCTTGGCAGTGCCTGACACTGCCGGCAGGATTTCTTCAACACAGAAGCGGGCAGGCTGAATGACTGCGACATCCTGTCACCCATCAGCGACAGTCATGCAGAATCGAGTGTGACTCACGATAAAACAGCACAGTCACAGCGTTGCCCGCATGGTTTTGAAAAATGTGCAACCACTATGCCAGCAGGCAAGATCATTCAAATCCGTTGTCATGAAAAAACAACAGATTGAAAACACCTCTTCGCATCACTCGATTTATAAAAAATGAAGTGCCGGAAAATTTCATCGGGCTGGAGAGAGGTCTGATCAGACAGCACAGACCAGAGCCCTCGCGCTGAATGCTGAGCCACCAGCCTGATCGCGTAGAAAACATGACGATCTGGCAGAAGGGTTCTATCGGCCGGAAATTTCGACCCACGCGTTAATCCAGAATCGCCAGGTAAATGATGTAAGCGTCCATACCTGCGATGTAAATGAAAATCAGGCTGGCGTCGATGAATGTCAGGTTCCGATTCTGATATTCTCTCTTCTTCCACCGCTTGTAAAGCTCCTGGATTCCGAAGCCCTCGGTCAGCCGGGCTTGAACGTGGACTACCAGAGTCCAGACCAACAATACCAGCAATGCCTGCAAGGTCCCATTCCACGAACGTGATCCCAGCAGAGCCAGTCCTGTCAACCAGAAGATCATCCAGAACAATGCCATTTGCAGAAACAGCGCGACAAAATTCAGTTCAGGATGTTTCAGTTCCGCTTCCCCATTCGAGGGGATTGTACTGTCTGAATTGCTCTGGACTTCACACATCACGGCTTCTCCGCACGGCATCAGCCGTAGTTTTTTCAGTTCCTGGTAAAGTGGTTCGCGTGAGCAACTGACTTCAAATTTATTTTTCTTCGTAAGCCGACCCTCAAGCTGATTGCTTCTGGTCTGCCTTCTGCAATCTTGTACAAAGCCGACTAGATACAATATCAGCAATGCGTCTGATACAAGGATTTTGGAAAAGTACAAGATTGTCGTACAAGCCGTCTTGTGGCCCTGGCGCACACCCGTTAGAATTAAAGCTGACTGTACGTAAAAAAACCGCTGTCACGTTTCTTGCGGAAAGAGCAGCGGTCAAGGGAAATTGAACTGGCAACATGTCCAGAACGCTTTCTTTACGCACCCTACAAAACTATCTGAGCATTGTCAATTCCAGGACATCAAAAATGACAGAATTAGAACCCGTCAAATCGCATCTAATCGGCTTGGCACAAGAGATTAACGATCAGTACAAGGGGCGGATCAATGCGTTGACTAAATTGGCTGAATCGTTTGGCTATACGAAGGATGAGATCCTTAATGCGTCCAGCAGCAGTGCGGTTAGCGAACCATCACTGAGAAGAGTTATCATGCTTAAGCCTGCTGACAAGGATGAGAAAGAAACAGCCAAGCCAACGGCATTGGCTGACGCAGTAAGGATGGTATTGAGAGAATCGCCCAAGCCACTCGGTCTTAGCGAAGTTGCCCGACTTGTAGAACAAGTCTACGACACTGGCAAGGCCTCAAGGGAGATACGTTCATCTGTCTCCGCAACACTTTCAAATCTCAAAAAACAAGGGGAATTGCTCCATAATGCTGAAGAAGCAACATATGAAATAGCAAATCCTCTGGATAGCCTATCTGCCGACCGAGCTTGATGTTTTTCATGTTTATTGCAGAAAGGAGTGCAGCAATGACAGACATCGCGGGCCTACTCAACGGCCCGAGAAAAAAAAAGGTGTGACCAGATCCTTTGGCGAGGTTCCACTGGTCACACCTGTTGAGTCCATCGTGCGATGGAGACTTGTCGATCCATCATATCGGCATTTCTCCAGCATTTCTAGTTCATTTTCTGGCAATTTGGAGACAATGCCATGAAGAAGAAAGGTCGTAAAGGCCGTAAGCGTGTACGGTGGGTGACCACGTACACCATTAAACACTGGAGATCAGGAAAGATCATCCGACGAAAAGACGGACTGCCTTTTAGATTTCCAATCTTCAGTTAAATAGGACTTGGGACGGGGATTATTCCCCGTCCCATTCCCATTATTCAGCAGGCGTTGCACACAGTAGCCGCTCCCCACCATCGTCAATACGATCTTGATCTTACAGTTTACGACAATTCCAGCAAATATACTGCTTGGCATTATGATCAGTCTAACTCGTAAACTCTTCCCACCCCTTGCGGAATTCGGAATGCAGAAGTGGTTTCGCACTCTCATTGCCTGTGGCCGTGAGTGTGTCAGCATCCCAGTCGAAGCCGCCGCCCGCGCGGTAGGCGGTGTTCCCCAGCAGCACGGTTTCGGACAGCGGTCCTGAATAATCAAAGTTGCAGGTGGCCGGTTCGCCCCCCTTACAGGCTTCGGTCCATTCTTTATAGAACCCGGGTGAGTCGGGGATGAACTGTTCCGGTGCCTGGAAGTTCGCGAACGAATTTTCGGGGAAGAGTTTCAGCGAACCAAAGCCGGTCAGCAGCATCCCCTTGGAGCCGATGAACAGCGTGTTGGCCCCTTTCAGATTGAGCCCCTTCTCTTTGAGAATCGCCGGGCCGCCCCGTTCCTGCGACCAGTGCAGCTTGATCGGCCCTCGATTGTCGTTGGCCGGGAAGTCGAAACTGGTCAGCATTTCGGTCGGCGTCCGCTCAGCATCCCGTTTCGGTCCCGAGGCATCCACGTGCGTCGGGTATTTCAGATCGAGGGCCCAGAACGGAATGTCCAGAATGTGGCAGCCCCAGTTGCCGGTCTCCCCGGTGCCGTAATCCCACCAGAACCGCCAGTTGTAAGGTGCCAGCACGCCCTCTCCCTTGGAATTGACCGCGTACGGACGAAACTTCCCCGGACCGATCCATAGATCCCAGTCGAGAGTTTTTGGCGGCGGAACTTCCTTGACCGGTTCGGGAGGCATCCCGCGACTGGAACTGATCCAGCTGTAAACTTCGCTCACATCACCAATCGATCCCGACTTGATCAGTTCCACGGCCCGGTGCATGTTCGACAACGCATGCCGTTGCATCCCCAACTGTGTCGCCAGTTTGTTCTTCGCCGCCAGTTTCGTCATCTCGCGGACTTCCCACACCGAGTGCGCCATCGGCTTTTCACAGTAGAGATGCTTGCCCATCGTCATCGCGATCATCGAAGGATGAAAGTGCGTATGGTCGGGCGTGCTGACAACGACGGCGTCGATCTGGTTTTCCATGTCGTCCAGCATCCGCCGGTAGTCGGCGTACTTTTTCGCTTTGGGATATCGTTCAAAGGCTTTGCCCGCCCGCTTGTCATCGACATCACACAGCGCGACAATGTTCTCGGTCTTGCCGACGCCGCTCAGGTTCGCTGCTCCCCGTCCCCCGACGCCAATCACCGCGACATTCAGCTTCTCATTCGCGGCGGCCCGCGTCGGTTGCGTCGACGTTCCCAGCCAGAGGCCGGCTCCCAGGGCAGCAGTCGTCTGCAGTGCTTCGCGACGGGTAATCTGATGGGCGGACATATGATTTCTCCTCTCGGTTGAGCGTTAAAGATGAAATTCAATGCTCTCAGTATAGTCAAACAGCTAAGAAAATTTGACCACAGTTTTTTACCCCTGTCGAATTTTCGCGTTTTAGTTACATAAGAACTGTTATTAATTGAGCTGTTTGAAGTGAAGTAAAAAACTGAGCGGCAAGGCTAGCCGCCGGTAATTTATCTGCCGTAGATCATAATTGCTGCCAGGAAATGCTATTCGTTATAGAATGAAGAAACTTATCATTCCGTTGTCATTCCTCCACCTGCTCCCACTTCACCCCGGATTCGATATTCTCGAACACGTTCTCAAACACCCAGAACTTGAAGTCGCCGAAGTTGGCATCGTTGCGATGGACTCTGTTCGGCTTCGTTCCATTGAACATCAGTGTCAGCTCAGAGATGACGGGATGGGAAGACGGGATTTCGAGTCCGAACTTCTCCGGTGTTCCCGCTTCCTGAAGCAGCGTTTCATACAACAGGCAGAGCCGGGCATAGTTTCTCAGGTCAATTGTTCCTGTATAGACGCCGTCTTTCTTCGAGCCGGAAATCGCGTGCAGCAGCGCTTTCCCATCAACATGAAATTCGACGTACTCGTTGACAGCTCGACCGCCGTTGAGAACATCAGGCGAGCCGAATCGCTGTAACTTGATCCGCCGAAACGGTAGCGACTGGCGAATGGCAGCTTCCTTCTCTTCTGTCAGGGGCGTTTGCAGGAATTCATATTTCCCTTGAGGTTGCACCGTCCAATCGCTTTTGCCAGACACAGGTTCCTCTGCGCCCTGCAGCAGACTGACGCCGATGACAATCAGCACGCACATACTCGCTTGTTTGAATCGTGGTAACATCGTTTCTCCTTGCGTCTGTCCGAACACGCTCCGTTACCTGTCTGGTAATAAAACACGTTCCATTTTTACCTCGTGCAGCACAGGCCAGGTCTCGCTGACACACCAGGTCGCCACCTCTTCCCGGGTAGCTCTGAATCCCAGTTTTTCGAAGAGAGGGACGTTTCCTGTTTCTTTAATGGTATCCAGTACGACCACTGGTTGCCCAAGCAGTACTGCCCGCTGATCGATTTCGTCCAACAGACAACGGGCCACACCGCGACGTTGATAATCGGGATGCACGGCCAGGCCAATTACGTGCAGATGCCGAGTGTGCAGATCATATTGAACGGTTCCGACAAGAGTGCCCGCGATTTCAGCTACCAGTCGCGTTCCCGTTTGAGCGCGTTCAGCCTGTCGGGCAATCGTTTCCTCCTTCGGTCGATAGATGGAACGCAATGGCGCAAAAGCGGCTTCGCAGATAACCGCGACTCTCTCAGCATCATCGTTTCTCGCATCACGGACATAAATGTCAGCAGGTGAATCAGGCATTTCATTAGTCTAGGCGATTTTGAAATCGATGCCACCTCTGAATCTCACTTCACGCATTCAATAAACGCGATCGGTGAATTCTCCAGCAGCGGCGACCAGAAGTCGTCGGTCTGATCCTGCAAGCCCTCCGGCGAGAGTTGAGGCGGATGCCAGCGGACTTCGCTGAAGCCGGCCTGGCGGAACGCATCTTCGTGGGTGGCGACGCTCAGGTAATAGTTTTCAATGTCGAAGGGGCCGTCTTCCAGGTGGAACGTCCAGGTGATCGGCGTCCCTTCCTGCCAGTCGCCCACCGCTTTGGTTTCGAAGCCGAACTGACGAAACGAGGGAGACGCCGGAAAGTGAAACGCCGGGCTGCTGTTGACGGTTACGAAGCGTCCCCCCGGCTTGAGCGCCCGTGCAATGCCGTCACACATTGACTGCAGTTCCTCGCGCGTACGTGCGTAATTCAACAGATAAGCGGCGATCGCCAGGTCGTATTCTTCCTGAACCGGCAGCTCACGTGCATCGCCCACAATATAAGCGATCCCCTGCTGATGCGCGTCTTCCTGCTGTTGTGCCAGAGCGATCATGCCCTGCGAAAGATCCACACCGGTCACCCGGGCCGCACCGCGCTGACGAATCATTCGCGTATAAAAACCTTCACCACAGGCAATGTCCAGTACAGACAGACCGCTGGGATTCCCCGCCAGCTCCATCAACGTGTAACATTCCACAAATGTCCGCCACGGCATCTGCTTGGACCGTTTATACTGCTCAGCAATCGGGTCGTAATTCGTCGTCATGAGCGCAGGTCACTTTCAAAAATGGGAATCCGTTGATTTGAGACAAAAAATTTTACGGCTGCACAAATATAACGTAAGATGGGATAGTGGATTCACCGTGTTCTGGAAAAATTCATCAGAATCACTCTCAAAGACGCTCAGAATTCATTAGAGTGCCCGCAGGAGAGTCGGGCCCGCGACCAGATTTTTTATTCCAACCCTCGGAGTTGATTGTGAGATTGCCAAAGCTGTTACTGTTTATCGTGTTATTCTGTTTTGTATTTATATCGGGGGCACAGATCCAGGCCCAGGAAACCAAAGAGAAAACGGAAGCAAAACAGGCAGAACCCCCGTCATCGGTAAAAGAGTTAAAGCCGGTCACCACAATCGATCCCCTGGTACCCATCGATCAACTGCGCATCATGGTGCGTCCCCTGACCAAAGACGAGTTGCAGGTCGAAGCCAATGCCTGGTTTGAACTGCTGCGCAACAAGGCCCGCCAGATTGCAGCGGCCCGGCTGGGGGTCAAGAAAACCAACGAAGCCATCGCCACGAACGATGATCAGCAGGCCCTCGATTCGCTGAAAAAAGCAGAAACGGTTCAGCACATGGCCGACGAAAAGGCCCGGCAGACCGAAGAGGAACTGACGAAAAAAGCTCAGGAAACTTTGGGCGTGGATGTCGCCGTCGATGCAGCCAAGCCCGATCCCGCCAAAGCGGAAGAGGGAACAACCGCATCCACGGAAGAAAAATCAGCAACAACAGCAGACACCACAACCACGCCTGACAATGCTACTACCACTCAATCCGCCGAAGCGATGAAGGCGGCATTCCTGCAGAACATCAACCGGTTGCAGGACGAACGCACCGCGCTGAGTGATCGGCTGGAAGTGGTCCTCACTTCACTGGCCGCCAAGGGGGGAGACGTGGAAACCTATCGTAAATACATCGCCGCCGTCTCCGGTCTCGAACTCGATACCTCGGATGCCAGCGCGGCCTGGTCGGGCATCAAAGGCTGGTTCATCTCGAAAGAAGGGGGCCAGCGGATGGGCTGGAACCTCGGGAAATTCCTGCTGATCCTGTTCCTGACCTGGGTCGTAGCCCGCGTCGGTTCAACCGTCATCAGCTGGCTGCTCGAACGGAAGGTCCGTTTAACGCAACTCGCCGAAAACCTGATCAGCGGTACGATTCGCAATGTGATTTATCTCGTCGGTTTTGCAGTCGCCCTGACAGCACTCGAAGTCGATATGACCCCGGTCCTCGCAGCCATCGGGGCCACTGGTCTGGTTGTAGGTCTTGCTCTGCAGGGAACCTTGAGTAACTTTGCCAGCGGTCTGATGATTCTGATTAACCGTCCCTTTGATGTCGGCGATGTCGTCACCGCAGGCGGTGTCACCGGAACCGTCAAACAGATGAACCTCGTTTCCACCAACTTCCGCACCTTTGACAACCAGACCATTCACGTGCCGAATAACTCGATCTGGAACGGCGTGATCACCAACATCACCGCCAACAAGGTCCGCCGCGTCGATCTTGAATTCTGTATCGGGTACAGTGATGACTTCGAACAGGCCGAGCAGATCATCCGCGACGTACTGGCAGACCAGGAACTCGTTCTCCGCGAACCCGAAGCCGTCGTGGTCACGCATGCCCTGGCCGATTCGTCGGTCAACATCGTCTGTCGCCCCTGGGCCAAAACCACCGACTGGTGGGCCGTGAAAACCGCGGTCACTCGCGAAGTCAAACGCCGCTTCGACCAGGCCGGCATCTCGATCCCCTTCCCGCAGCAGGACATTCACGTCTACTCAACGGATGCATCCAAAGGGAACGGCAAAATCGAAACGGTCAGCAAGTAACGCTTGCAGCTGCTTCAGATAATTCACAGCGTGCCTCTGGATTCCTCATCGAGTTCAGAGGCACTTTCTGTTGACGTGATTGACTTCATGAATGGAACGTCAACGTATCCGCGTCTGCATCGGGAGCGTCCCCATTGTCGTGGAAGCGCACGGGCCGTTGCGCTCTGCGATCGACGGTCAGCTGGAAGATATCAAACCGGTTGTAACCGCCCACCAGGTCATGCAACTGTTTGGGCTCAACGCACAACGCCAGATCGACGTCCGCGTAGAGCAGCCCTTCGTCTGCCTGTTGAATCTCACTGATGGGTGTACCGCTGGGACCGATGGCAACCGAAATCCCGCGCGGACTCGCATCCAGAATGCGGCCCGCCTCTTTATCCCGGCTGGCCAGTTGATCGCGTGCTGCACGATCCAGGTAGCCCGCAGCCACCAGGTTGAACAGTTTTCCTTCAAAGGCGTGGGCTCCTGCGCGAATCAGAATCGCGTTCTTCAGATCATAGTTCTCGTGTACCGCCGGATCATGCGAGGGCCAGACCGGCGGATAGGTCGAGAGATGCACCTGCTCTCCCTGCGCAAGCAGCGTAAACCGTGCCAGGGGATTCGTATTCTCGCCACAGATCAGCATCCCCACCTGCCCCAGTCGTGTCGGATTGACCACCAGGCCGGCCCCATCACCGGGTGCCCAGACCAGCTTCTCATAAAACGTGGGTACGATTTTACGGTGATGATTGAGAACCGTCCCTTCATCGCTGATCAGCACGTTGGAATTCCAGATGCAGCCGCCACTGACGTGCGTTCCTTCGTTGAAGCCCATCGAGACGAAGATCCCGCACTCCCGGGCGACCTCAGCAATCGTCGCCAGTTCCGGTCCGTCCACTTGAATCGTATTCGCCGCCAGTTCGCAGAACAGATCGTGGTTATGAATGGGGGCCTGCAGTGCGCACCAGACCGGAAACGCCGGGATGTAAGTCTCTGGGAAGACAATGATCTGCGCTCCGTTGCGCGCCGCCTCGCGAATCAGCGAGCAGGCTTTTTCGACCGTCCGGTCTTTATCAAGAAATACGGGAGCAACATGCGCGAGAGCAGCTTTGAAGGCAGGGTAAGTCATCTGGGAACGCCACCTGTTGAGAGCAGAATGAAAGGGGATTCAAACGGGCGCTCTGATTGTAGAGCATCGAAGTCATTGTCGCTACCAGATTTTCAGACCGATGCCTGAATGCTCTCCAGTACGCCGTCCCACAACTGCAGCCGGGCCTGAATTGCCTCCTGCGCCGCTGTGATTGCTTCCTGAATTTTGACTTCGTCTCCCCCACACAGTCCGTTGAGCAGTCGCAGTGACAGCGGGGCATGGAAGTCACCATCCAGTTCCACGTGCCGATTCAGATAGTAATGAAACACCGGTGCCTGTTGTTCTGAAACACCGGTCTGTTTCAGGATCGCACGGAACATGCTGGGAATGATGTGTTCGCGCCCCAGAGCGAAAGCCGCCGCGATTTTATGTGGCGCGCCATCGGCGATGAACTCAAATGTTTTGCTCGTGAACTGCCGCGACGGTTCGGGCAGAGAGGGGAGAGCCAGCGCACTCTCGATCCCACTCGATTTGACGGTGGCGATAAATTCCTTCAGCGGTCCGGTGTCGGCTCCCACTTCATTCATGGCTGTCTGATACAGTTC
Organism: Gimesia chilikensis; assembly: GCF_008329715.1. Lineage (GTDB taxonomy): Bacteria > Planctomycetota > Planctomycetia > Planctomycetales > Planctomycetaceae > Gimesia > Gimesia chilikensis. The sequence continues at coordinate 28,725 of NZ_VTSR01000018.1, forward strand.
GAAATGGCTCGCGAATTCGCCGTCCGCGGTTTCGTCGCATTCTTCTTCCAGCACGATCTCGTTGATAAACCGTCGAATACTTCCATCGCCCACAGGCACCCAGGGCGCTCCCGTGGGCGCGACAATTCCCTGCAGCGTCTTCACCAGCGACATGAAATCCCAGACCGAATAGACATGGTGTTCCATAAACCGCTGCAGGTCCTCCAGCGTCGCCATCGACTCGTAAATCGGATGAGTTTCGAGGGGTTCGGAAAACGAAGCAATGATTTCAGAAGTAATTTCCCGTGACATGGACTGCCCATTCTCTGGAGATTTAGATGTAAGCGGCGCGGAGTAGCCGGCGGTATATTGAATTAATAATCTGAGCGGAAAGGCGTCAGCCACCGGTAACAGAAAACGTCTGTTAGCTACTCACCGGTGGTGGGCAACGATTCCCTCATTGAGCGCGTTTCCGGAACGGACTCACTCGCGATTATAGTTCTCACCCGCTGTTCTGGTAGGGCTTTCGCTGGGATTTCTCTTAATCCCACCAGAAGAACCAGTAGGGAGATTTCAGTAGAGTCGCGGCCAGATTATTGATCGTTTCACACCCCTGATCCACGATATCGGCACAATACCAGTACTGCTCCCACGCCAGCCGCAGGGCAGATTCCTGATCTTGCGGAGGTCGCTCTACTGTGCATTCGATAACATCCCCGGCGACGCCACAGATCTCCGCTCCAAATTCGGAATACCACTTCTGGTGGAAGGCACATTGAACCTCCGGTTCCGGACAGTCATTCCAGCCACCATATTTTAAAGCCGCCGGAAGCTGCCAGGGGCTTTCGATCTGCACCTGTCCCAGAAAGACTTCGGGATGAATTCTTCCCGACAGAACATTTTTGTGTAAGCTGAGGGAGCCCTTCTCGATAATGTCCCCCGGCCATGCCCCCAGCATTTCATCGGCAGAAAATCCATACTCTTCCAGTTCCGCCCGACGTTCCGCCACCCATTCGTCCAGATTCACCTTTTGCGAAGCGAGGATAATTTCCTCAGGTGACTCCTGATTAAATTCTGCAGCTTCCGTAATCCTCTGCCGTTCTTCATCCGGCCCGATCAAAAACGGATATTGTCCGGTTTGCGGATACTGATCGCGAAGCGCATTCAACTGTTCTACAGCCTCAGCGCCGGGGACCTTGATTGTTGTGAATGTCATACGGCTGAAAATCCTGTTGGAAGAATAAAGAGGACAGCAACAACTTCAGACAGGGAGTTTAGAGATCGCCATACTTCGTCGCCAGTACGACAGTGTAGCCGTCCGGATCGCGCACCCAGAGCTCACGGTGCTGTGCATTCGGGTTGACCAGCGGCCCGTCCAGAATCTCTGCAGACATCGAATTCGCCCGCGCGACCGCCTCGGTGAAATCATCAATTTCAAACCAGAGCAAGGCACCGTTCCCTTTCGATGCCTCGGGATCTCCCAGAAAGGGATGCTCGTGCACGTCCCAGTGGTGCAGTTGCAGGATCAGCGTGCCATCCTCGCGGACTAGCTGTTCGTATTCATCGCCACCATGTCCACTTTTGACATTCAGCAGACTCTGATACCAGCGACTGCTGGCAGGGACATCATTCACAACGATCATCGGCTGTGGTCGCATGCTCGTTTCCTCCCCTGTGTTAACTGAGCTGGGGAATCAGAGTGGATAGATCCCCGCTTTATAAGGTTGATCCAGCTTCTTTACGACTTTCAGCAGCAGTTCCCACTCTTCCTCATCGATGGCGTTAATCGCCCGTTTAATGGTTTTACGACTGGCAGTCGCACAGTTGACGGCAATCGGATTGAAATCGGTCCAGCGCTTGTTGCTCACGATATTGCTGTTATGAAATGTGGCGACTGTCGCCAGCCGCGATCCCTTCTTGAATGGAGCACCGGTCGCACTTTTAATCGGTCGCTTGACGATCTTGACCACAGGATACGGGCGGCCTCCCTGGGCATCCATGTCCGCGACGACCGCAATCAACCCCTTGTCCGGGTTGACCACAATGGCAGGTAACAACGCACCCTGAGCGAAATGACCTTTCCAGGAATTCAGATTCATGATGCAGGCGATCACCGAAACACCGGCAATCGCTCCGCCCAGCGCAGTATGCACCGTCATCAGGGCCAACCCCACGATCACACCAACCGCATAAAAAATGACTTCCCCGGGATAACAGCGGAGCAAGACTTTATAGTTCACTTTAATCATCGGTATTCGCTCTGGTGCCTGGCAGTGTTGTAACAACTGGAGAGAGCGGCTCCCTGACTGCGGAGGAACCACTGGGACACTCGGCAGTATACACTCGTGATTATATTCTGGCAATTCGTTCAGCGAAAAGAATCAAGTGATTCTGCCCGTCACCTAGTTAAACCAGAATGCCAGCGTGAAGAACCGGTTACGGCCGAATGTCCGGTTGATGCGGGCCCACAGTTCGGGATTGGCGAAGTCTGTGATCTCACCCTTTTCAAGGTACGGGGTCGCTGCGGTTCCCTGGAACCACAGAAACGGGTCGATCTCCCGCGGTTCGGTAAATACACGCCTCAGATTCACACCCTGTGTCCCCGGTTTGCCTCGCCAGAAGGGAATCAGCTTCTTGCCTTGCAACACCTCTCCCGCTTCGTCCAGCACGACCAGCCAGGTATCGACCATCTCCTGCGTGACCTTGATTTCGAGCACGCCGGTCTGCTGTGGATTGGGGATCCATTCGCGTTCGTTATCGGTTTCTGCCAGATAAAACTTCCACATCGATTTCGCGTGCCGCTGCATATCTTCCAGGTGTGCCAGTGCTGCTTTCATCCGCTCCGGTTCCTTGAGTTCAAATCGCCAGAGGTGAATGAACGCCAGGATGTCCGAGACGAGCGGCCGGTTGAATCCTCGAGGACCACCCAGGAGACTGCCGAAATTGCGATTTGATTCCATCAAAAAAGGATAGGGTGTGTTGACTTTTTCAAAAAACAGATGAGCGGTACAGTTAAACATTTCCTGGCCGTCGATCGCCAGTAACACTTCCCCCCAGGCACTCAGGAAATTGCAGTAACCGGCCAGCCAGTCCACATCGCCCCGGTCGAATTGAATCACAAAGTTTCGATCCTGCTTCTGTTCTTCGGGAGTTCTGGCAGTGCCCATCAGGTAGCTGCCATCAACGAGTGTTCCAGTCCCGAACAGATTGACTTTGATGCTCAATACAGGCAACGGTAATTTCACATCAGGATCTTTGATGGCTGAGAGGGTTTTCTCTGCCGCGTTGAGATCATTGACCCAGGTTTGCAGCATCTGGCGGAAGTCGGCGTAAGAGATAGTTTCGGGGTTTGGATTATGAGGTAGAAAATCGCTGATTTGCCCCGGGAGATTTCCGAAGCCGCTTCGGGTCAGCAGTCCATATTGATAAAAGTCTGTCCCCAGATGTTCAAACGACTGAAAGAACTGCACTACTCCCAAGCCAAACCGCGCCTGGTCATCTTCCGGATTCTCTTTTAATTGTTTCTGCAGAGCCTGAGCCCCTTCGTCCAGTTTTCCCGATGTCAGATATTCCTCCGCCAGCGGGGCGGCAGCAGCGAATTGACTCATCAGGAACAGCGTTCCCAGACAGACTGGAATTAGAATCGAACGACGCATGACAGGGCTCCTGGTTAATGTGGTAAGTCTTTTACATATCTGTCGTTCCGCAGTGAGTGTACCGCCGACGGAATGACATCCCACATTGTAAGGCGTTTTACGTGGAGGAACATCACGCATTTTTTTGAAAAATGTTTTTCCACTGTCGGCTCAGCAGGCACGACGGACGCTGATCAACCAGCGATGCCTCCTGTGATTGGCAAAAGCAGGAACTAAACTGGATTTGCATGGCTGGTATGTTATTTGCGGCTGATTCAGCGACGGATAGTAAATCACTCGACCTTCAAGAGAAGAGGAGTCTACACATGGATAACACGATGAAAATCAGCGACCAGATTACCGTTGGACCTCAGCCAAATCGGGACGAAATTTACGAATTCAGCAATGAGGGTTTCAAATCCATTGTGAACTTTCGGGCTGCGAACGAAGAGGGGATGCCCTTTACACCTCAGGCCGAAGGTGAAACCGTCGAGGCAGCGGGAATGGAATACTGTCATATTCCTGTTTCCATGAACATGCTGGACGATCACCAGGTCGACGAATTTCGTGAGCAGTTTGAAGCACTGCCGAAACCGATTTTCGCTCACTGTAAAAGCGGTAAGCGCGCCGGCGCCATGGCTATGATGAACAGTGCTGTTGAACAAGAAATGTCCGGCGAACAGACCCTGCAGCAAGCAGAAAAGATGGGCTTCCAGTGTGACAAGCCCGAGCTCAAGGACTTCGTCAAACATTACGTTGATACGCACCACAAATAAGCGTCACACTCAATCAGCAGAGAGCACTCAGCATGATTTTTTATCCACGGTTTGTGCCGGGGCTGGCGATCAGTTCGTACCTGATCGGCGATGATCAGAGCGGGGCCGCCGTCGTGATCGACCCGCCCCGTGATGTCGATCACTTCATTGAATTTGCCCGTCAGCACGATTTGCACATTGAATATATTATCGAGACCCACGTGCATGCCGACTTTGTTTCCGGCTCACGCGAGTTGAAAGCGCGACTGAACAATCAACCGCAGATTTACTGTTCAGCGTATGGCGATGCGGACTGGACTCAATCATTCGCTGATCGTCATGTATCAGCAGACGACACGCTGTCGTTAGGGAAGCTTCGGTTCGAGTTTCGGCATGTTCCCGGTCACACACCCGAACACATCGCCATACTGCTGTTCGACGAATCCCGCAGCCCGGACACGCCCTGGTGCATGTTAACAGGAGACTTTCTGTTCGTCGGCGATGTCGGACGCCCGGATCTGCTGGGCGAAGCGGAACAGCAAAAGCTCGCGCACCAGCTCTATGAAAGTGTGTTCACGCGGATCGAAGCCCTGCCCGATTTTCTGGAAATCTTTCCTGCACACGGAGCCGGCTCTCTGTGTGGAAAAGCGATTGGCTCGCGACGTTCTTCCACGCTGGGCTTTGAACGGCGTTTCAGTGATGTCTTGCAGAAGCAGGACGAAGAACCCTGGATCGAAGACCTGCTGCAGGACATGCCCCTCTCCCCTTCCTATTTCAGTCGCATGAAACGAATCAACAAAGAAGGTCCGGCGATCATCGGGCCGGAACTCCCCGGGCAGAAACGCTGGTCGGCGAAACAGGTTGCAGAGCGACAATGTGAGGATTGCCTGATTGTCGATGTCCGCTCGAAAGAGGCGTTCGCTGCAGCACACATCCCGGATGCTATCAACATCCCAATGGGATCAAATCTGCCGACCTGGGCGGGCTGGGTTCTGCCTTATGACCGTCCGATTCTGCTCGTCGTCGATCAGCCCTCCCAGGTGAAAGAAGTCGTTACCAATCTGCTTCGCGTCGGCTTTGACGAAATTCAGGGCTACCTGGAAGGGGGCATCAATGCGTGGGAAACAGCGGGACTCCCTTTGGAAATGCTGGAAACCATTTCAGTCAGGGATCTGCATCACAAACTGCGCCAGCAGCACCCGTTGACGGTGTTGGACGTCCGCACCGAGCGGGAATGGGACGCCGGTCATATCAAAGGGGCACTCCACATTCACGGCGGTGCTTTGCAGGAACGCTTTGAGGAAATTCCCCAGGAACAACCGGTGGCTGTGGTCTGTGGCTCAGGGTATCGCGCTTCAATCGCCTCCTCGTTCATCCGCCGCGCCGGGTTCGCTGATGTAGCAAACGTTCTGGGAGGCATGACCGCCTGGAAGGCCGCGGACCTCCCCTTAAATGCCTGAAATGAAAGGGTTTGTCTTTTTAGTCCAGGCCCCATTCCCTCGGCTCGACAAGGGCGGGTTTGAGACGGTGGCGCGGACACGGTCCGCCTGATCCTGTTTTGTTAATTGCGAAGGCAGTCTGGGAAGAATGTCCAGGGAATCCACTCATGTGAATGGATCTTGATGGATCAACGTGGACAACTCCGCCGATCAGAGATAAGATGGGAAACTGAAACGCTTTCCATCCAGACTGACCATACCCTGCCTGGCGTCACTGGACGCACTGCTCACCCCGCCCTGGAGTAGATAATGCTGAATATTTTCGACGGAGCTGCCAACCGATTCTGTAATCGCGTCTCACGCCGCAATTTCATCAAGGTCGGCGCGCTGGGATTCGGCGGTCTGACGCTTCCACAGCTTCTGCGGGCAGAACAGCAGTCGGGCACCGGGAAGTCACACAAGTCGATCATCATGATCTACCTGCCGGGCGGACCGCCGCATCAGGACATGTACGATCTCAAGATGGATGCCCCTTCTGAAATTCGAGGCGAGTTCAACCCGATCTCCACGAATGTGCCTGATATCAAAATTTGCGAGCATCTGCCCCGCCTGGCCAGTCTCGCTGATAAAAGTATCTTCGTGAATTCGCTCGTCGGGTCTATCGGTCAACATGCTTCGTTTCAATGTATGACCGGGCACAGCGATCGGAATCAGCCTGCAGGTGGATGGCCGGAAATCGGTTCTGCTCTCTCGCGTCTCAAAGGCGATCCGCGGGCAACAGCCCCCGCGTATGTGAACCTCTCGCCGAAGATGCAGCACACACCCTACAACTTCGGAAAAAACAGCTTCCTCGGCACCTCGCATACTCCCTTCAATCCGAACGGGGAAATGAAGGGGGACATGACCCTCAACGGAATTACCCTGGACCGACTGCAGGATCGAAAGCAACTCTTAACGAGTTTCGATCAGTTCCGCCGCGATGCAGATAACAGCGGCTCGATGGAAGGCCTGGACGCCTTTAACGAACAGGCATTTGGCGTCCTTTCTTCAGGACGACTCGTCGAAGCACTCGATGTCTCCCAGGAAGATCCCGCGGTTCGCGAACGCTACGGCAAAGGGACTTCGCGTAAGCAGGGTGACGCCGCCCCTCGTCTGAATGAACAGTTCCTGCTGGCCCGTCGACTCGTTGAAGCGGGGGCCCGCATGGTGACGTTGAGTTACAGCTTCTGGGACTGGCACGGCAGCAACTTCAAACGGGCCAAAGAGAACTTCCCCGATTTCGATCAGGCCATCACCGCCCTGATTGAAGACCTGCATCAGCGGGGACTCGCCGAAGACACGACCGTCATCGCCTGGGGCGAGTTCGGACGGACTCCCAAGATCAACAACAACAGCGGCCGGGATCACTGGCCACGCGTCTGTAACGCACTGCTCGCCTGTGGTGGAATGAAGACCGGCCAGGTGATCGGCACCACCGATCGTCTTGGCGGCGAAGCGGATGATCGTCCCGTCCACTTCCAGGAAGTCTTTGCGACCCTCTACCACAACATGGGAATCGACATCGAGCGGGTTACCCTGCCCGATCACGCCGGTCGCCCCCAGTACCTGGTCGACAGCGGCTATCTGCCGATGCCGGAAATCGTCTAGTATTCAACGCTATTCACGCTCTGCGATGCGCAATCCTTCTGCGCAGCAGGCGTCCTGTCTCAATTCAACGTTTGCCTGCATATCGCCAGTGCGAATGGCATCTCAGGGACCACGCTGGTCGCTCAGCAACCGCTTCTGTTCGTGAGGCTGGTTCTCATTCAACCCGATCCTAAGCCGCGGGAATCAGCTGGAAAAAATTCTTAACGCGTTCTCCCGCTTTCCCCGCTGGATTACAACTGCTGATTCTGTTGCATACTGCGCACCCGTGAAGTGATATTGGCACGGGAAATGCAACTCTCCTGACTCTATCTAACTCCACTAAAAACTGGAGCGAGTTTCTATATCGGGTATGGCTCTCGAGCGGGCCATACTAATGAGAATGGGGGGGAACTCGCTTCAGTTTTCTTTTTTAATACTGACTGCCAGGAGCTAAAACCATGCCGACTACCTGGACACAAAAAGATGAAAAGCAATACAAGGAAATTAGAGAGAGTGCCCTCGATCGAGGCAAATCCAAATCTGAGGCGAAAGCGATCGCCGCGCGCACAGTCAACAAACAACGGCGGAAAGAGGGAAGAACGCCCCGGGAGACCACTCAGGGAACCGGCAACCCTAACACTCGTCTGGAAGACCGCACTGTAGACGAACTTTACAATCTCGCGAAAGAGCAGAACATTCAGGGCCGCAGCAAGCTGAATAAAGCTGAGCTGATCGAAGCCATTCGTGACAAACGCTAGCCGAATCACCTCTTCAGTCAGGATTACATCATGGATATTTCACGTTCGCCAGGTGAGGACACTACGTCGATTACTTCGACTCTGCCCTGTTTTCTGCGTGGCTTCTTCGAGAACCCGCTGCAGGTAGCTTCCTGCATTCCCAGCTCCAGTTACCTGCAACGCAAACTGAGCTCACTTGCCTGTCTGCGTTCCGCGAAAACCGTCATTGAACTCGGTCCGGGAACCGGTGAAACGACCAGAGCCCTGCTGCAGGCAATGCACGATCAGTCCAAATTACTCTGCGTGGAAGTCGTCGAGGAATTCGCTGCATCTCTTCAGCAGATTTCAGACCCGCGCCTGATCGTCGAGATCGGATCCGCACTCAATCTCGAATCAATCCTGAAACGCAACTATTTCGCTTCGGCTGATGTTATCGTATCGGGAATTCCGTTCTCAGTGCTCTCACCCGAGGAAGGACGTGCATTGATGGAATCCATCTATCAGCAACTCGCTCCCGGCGGTGCCTTCGTGACTTACCAGTTCCGTAGCAGTGTCTGTGACCTGGCATCGGAATACTTCGGTCCCCCCGAGAAACGTTCGATCGTGTTGTGGAATCTGCCGCCCCTGGAGATCTTCGTCTGGGAAAAGTCGGTACTGGAATGCCACCATGTCAGTCACAACTTCAGGTCGATCAAAGCCTGACCACTTACGGGGCCGACCGCCCCTCATTGCTACAGAGTGAACCTGTTTTTCTGGAACGTGTCCTGGTTTCCGGTATGTTCAACATCTGGAAATCCGGAGCCAGGTATCGTTTCGGGACTCGTTATGACTGAAAAAAATGATGCGGTGTGGCATCTGCTTTTAGAGCATGATCAAGTTTCAACCCTGTTGAGTTAACTCGCTTACTCCGCTTTCCCTTGCTGGGCGATATACGCTCTGGCCTGTTCGATGTAGCCCGGGGTTTTCAGTCCGACCTGTTTGGCTTCTTCGAGGGCGGCATCGAAGCAGAGCCCGTCATCCAGCACACGATGGGCCAGCCAGATTGCTCCGACGCGGTTGGCGGATGCACAATGCAGAACCAGAGGCTGCTTTGATTTATCATTCAGCAGTTTGCGGCACTGGTCGAAAACCGCAGGCGTCAATGATTCCGGAGCTCGAAAGGGAATCTGCACGTAATCCAGATTCAGCATCTTCAGGTACATCGCCTCGTCCCATTTCAACTCCCGTGAAGGACGCAGGTTAATCACAGTCTTCACGCCCGCTTTCTGAATCAGGTTGAAATCGTTTTCTCCCGGCTGACCTGCCAGGTAGATTTGACCGCTCCGGTGCAGGGGAGAGATCTGGCCCAGTTCTTCTGCCTGCAGCATCCGGGAAGTCGATTCTGTTTTGGAGTCCCCCCAGACAGTCATCGGAGAAGTCGCGAGGCAGAGCATCAGCAGCAGTGGAGCGGTTTGAAAGCATCGCATGCTTGATTCCAGTCAGTAAAACAGGTCGGATCAGATAAAGATCACTGAATTCTAACAGAATCGGCGTGTGGACACAAAAAAACGCCAGTCAAGACGAGCTGACTGGCGTTGAATAATTCATGCATCGAAGAGGTTCAAAAAAAGGAAAACTTATATATCCTCCTGGGAGATGACGCACGAGATAAAAACAATTGTTGTATAGTGAATATCGCCAGAATCGTGATTTTTGTCAAGCGATATATAAAATGAAAATGAATTCCTTGTAAAAAATCTGATTTGAAAGCTGTTTATATATAAAATAATGCTGATGCATTGGGCCGTGGCCTGCAAAATGCTAGATTCTCTCGGCCTTGATATCATTTCCTGCAAGGGAATTGTAAGATAAAACTGCTGTCAGATTAGCTGCTGTGAGCTCAAGCGCCATTAGAATTCTGAATACATGATTACCGTTTTCCCTGTCGCGGGATAACGTGAGGAAATGAACGGACCGAAATGCTGCAACAACTTCGCTACCTCCTGTTACAGGTTCGCAATTCAGACGATCCGATGAAACAGCAGGAAGTCAACTGTTTCGCCCGCTCCCTGGATGTCGACACCAGTCAGATCGCCGTCTTCGATCTGCTCGGCGGTCCACTAAGGGAAGTCGATCTCGTGTCTCATGATGTCGTCTTCATCGGCGGCAGTGGTCACTATTCCGCCGCAGGAGAAGGTCGCTGGCTGGAGATCGCCCTGGAAAGTCTACGAGTCGTGCACGATCTCCGTAAACCCACGTTCGCTTCCTGCTGGGGATTTCAGGCGATGGCCCGCGCCATGGGAGGCCGCGTGGTCCACGATCTCAACCGGGCCGAAATCGGCGTTCATCACGTCTGTCTGACTGCCGCAGGCCAGGCTGATCCCATCTTCGGCCCCGCAGGCGATATTCTGCAAGGGCTGATGGGGCATGAAGATACGGTTGTTGAACTTCCCCCGGGAACCGAACTGCTGGCCTCCACTGATCGTGTGGAAAATCAGGCGTATCGTTTTATTGATCGCCCCATTTACTGCACTCAGTTCCATCCCGAACTCGACCGGGAATCGTTCCTGGGCCGCCTCAATACCTACCCCGAATATGTCGAGAAAATCGCCGGACTCTCCCTCGATGAGTTCCGCCACTCGATTCACGATACACCCGAAACTATGGCTCTGTTAAAACGTTTCGTGCAGGAGATCGCCCCCCGGCATCTGAACCAGACCTGATCCTCTTCCCGCCCGTAATCACTCAGGTATCCCGTTTATGACCCTACCGCCAGACAAGAAACTGCATGTCGCCATCATCACCTCCGGAGGAGCAGGGATGTTCTGCGGCGCATGCATGCACGACAACACCTGGACCAAAGCCATGATGCTGCAGGGGGCTGAAGCGACACTCGTCCCCACCTACACTCCCATTCGCGTCGATGAAGAAAACATGACCGGCTCCACGGTCTTCCTGGGAGGGATCAACGTCTATCTGAATTACCGTTCCCGCATCTGGCGCGCTCTGCCCCGTTTCCTCAAGCACTGGCTGGATACACCCTGGATCATTAACCTCGCCACCAGCTTCGGCGTCAGTAATGACGCCCACGAACTGGGGGCTCTGACTGTCAATCTGCTGGAAGGAGATCAGGGAGCCGAAGACGTCGAAATTGAAGAACTCGCCCGGTTCCTGGGAGAGACGCTCAAGCCCGATGTCATCTGCCTCAGCAACGCCCTGCTCTCGGGGACCATCAAAACCATCAAGCAGCATTTCAAGGGACCTCTGTTCTGCATTCTCCAGGGGGACGATGTCTTTCTGGAAGAACTCGGAGAACCCTACCGCAGTCGTTCTCTGGAACTGATTCGCTCGAACGTGCAACAGTTGGACGGCGTTCTCGTACACAGCGATTACTACCGCGATTTCATGTCTGCCTACCTGGATGTGCCCGTCGACCATTTCCACAAAGTCCTGCTCGGCATCAATCTGGATGGCTATGACGGCACGCCGGAGACCAGCGTCGACGAGCCTTTTACCATCGGCTTCTTTGCCCGTATCTGTAAAGAAAAAGGTCTGCAAAACGCCGTCGAAGCCTTCAAGATCTTCCACGAACGACACCCCGATAGCCGCCTGCTGGTGGGAGGCTTCCTGGGTAGAGAAAACGAAGCCTGGTTCAAGGAAACTACCGCTCCACTGGATGAACTTCAGGATGCCTACCGTTACTGGGGCAGCCCCGCTTCGCACGAGGAAAAAGTCGACTTCTACAAAAACCTCTCCCTCCTCTCCGTGCCGACCGACTACCAGGAACCCAAGGGGATCTTCGTGCTGGAAGCCCTGGCGAACGGCGTCCCCGTCGTCCAGCCCGCCCATGGTGCCTTTCCGGAATTGATCGAACAGACCGCCGGCGGACTGCTCGTGCCCCCGGGTGATACCTTGGCACTCGTCGAGGCCTGGGAACGTCTGTACCAGGACAAGGATTACCGTAAACAACTGGCACAACAGGGTTACGAACGTGTCCGCCAGTACTTCAACGCCGAGCTGATGGCCACCGAAAGCCTGCAGTTTTTCCGCGATCGCCTCGCCGCTGTGACTCCCGCCGAGAACCCGCGCTAATTGCCCGCTGACTGCTGAATGAGCCGCCGTCCTGCTTAACAATTTCCCCGGATTCCGCTATGGTATAGCTTCTGACGGAAATCGTGCGGAACGGGCTCACGACCCGCTCCATCATATATAAACATAAGCATATAAGGTTTGAGTATTTCAATGGCTGATTTGCATGCGTTAATGAAAAAACTGCAGAAGAAGAATGATTCCAAGATCGTCCTGCTCGTCTCTGACGGACTGGGTGGACTCCCCCTGGAACCGGGCGGAAAAACCGAACTGGAAACAGCCAACACCCCCAACCTCGACGAACTGGCCAAAAACGGAACCCTGGGACGCAGCATTCCCGTGCTCCCCGGCATCACTCCGGGTAGTGGCCCCGGTCACCTCGGACTGTTCGGCTACGATCCGCTGCAGTTCAACATCGGTCGCGGTGTACTCGAAGCTCTAGGCATCGACTTTGAACTCGGTCCCGATGACGTCGCCATCCGTGGCAACTTCTGTACGCTCGACGATGATGGCAACATCACCGACCGTCGTGCCGGCCGCATCGCCAGCGATATCGGCGTTGAACTCTGCAAGAAACTCGATCAGATCGAAATCCCCGGCGTCGAAGTTTTCGTCCGTCCGGTTAAAGAGTACCGACTGGTGATCGTACTGCGGGCCAAAGGCCTGGGCGGCGATATCAACGATACCGATCCTCAGAAAACCGGCGTACCTCCTCTCGAACCGGTCGGACAGAACGAAGCCTCTCAGAAGACCGCCGAGATCTGTAAGGAATTCCTCAAGCAGGCAGGCGAGATCCTCAAAGACGATCGTCCTGCCAACCTGCTCACCATGCGGGGCATCGCCAAGATGCCGGAGATCCCCACCTTCGAAGAAGTCTACGGCACCCGTGCCGCTGCCATCGCCGTTTATCCGATGTACCGCGGACTGGCCCGCCTGGTCAGCATGGACGTCAAGGATGCCGGCCAGACACTCGAATCGCAGATGGACTGCCTCGAAAAAATCTGGGACGATTACGACTTCTTCTTCGTGCATTACAAATACACCGACTCCACCGGCGAAGATGGTAACTTCGCTGCCAAGGTCGCCAAGACCGAAGAAGTTGATTCCTGCATCCCCCGCATCAAGGCACTCAAGCCCGATGTGCTGATCGTCACCGGCGACCACAGTACACCATCCAAAATGAAATCGCACAGCTGGCACCCCGTACCCGTGCTGCTGTCTGCGGAAAACGCCCGCTTCGATGGCTGTCAGAGCTTCGGAGAATCCGAGTGCATCAAAGGTGGACTGGGACAGTTCGAAGCCAAGTACCTGATGTCCATGGCCATGGCGCACGCCGGTCGCCTGGAAAAATATGGTGCCTGATCCCAGCCGGAATCAGTAAAACCAGACCCTCAAAGGATGCCCCTTCTGCGGAAGCCGGCATCCTTTTTCGTTATATTCGTTGTGACTGGAGTGTAAAATGGACTGCAGTCGCCGATCGACAGGAAAGATCAAGGAAACCAGATGATTTTGATCGATCCTGCTAATAAACACGTTTGTTATACAGGGACCGTGCGCCAGGTCGGACACAGAACAGGGACCAAACTATCTTCAACTCCGGGTGTCATTGATGTCGCAGTACTTAAGCCAGCTTTCAGGACTCTCCACCTTCATCATCATTCTGGCCTGTGGGGCGCACCTGTTCTTCTTCTTTGTACTCTGGGTCTGGTCCCGTCGCGACCTGCGAGGTATCGCCTCATCTCTGGATGACTTCACCCGTGGTCTCAAGCACCGCAGCCTGCTCGATTCCACCGGTCACCTCTCCGATCAGATCGAAGCCTTTCTCGCGGACGTCAACGAAACCATCGAACCAGGCGCCAACCCGGCCGACCGCAAGGTACTCTCCGAACGCGTGCATATTCTCGATGAAAAACGCCGCTACCTCAATTCCCACTTCTTCGAGACCTGCTACAACATCTGTCGCACGATGATCGAAGCCTACCCCCTCGCCGGGGTCCTGGGAACGATCCTCGCGATGGGCGCGGCTCTGCAGGCGAACACCGGGGCCGAAAACGGTTCCGCCATCAGTTCCATCGTCAGCCACTTCGGCGATGCCATCTGGTCCACGTTCGCCGGTCTGGCCGCTGCCATTCTGCTGATGTTTATCAACAGTATTCTGGAAACCTCGTTTCTCGGTCTGGTAGAAAACCGGCAGCATGTCCGCGATACCGTCGTCCGCGCCAAACGGGAGCTGGCACTCGCAGAGGGGAGTGCCGCGAAATCATGATCAGCCGCCGTCGTTTAACCTTCCAGCTTACACCCCTGCTCGATCTGCTCCTGATTGTCATCTTTGCGCAATTCATGGACACGCAGGAGACGACCGCCCGCATCGAACAGCGCGCCGAGACCAAAGTCACCCAGGCGGAAGAACAACTGACACATCTACAGCGACTCCAGGCATCGGAGGCGGAGCGGTTAAAACAACTCTCCGCAGAGAAAACCAAAGCACTCGAGGCGATCGAGAAGGCCCGGGAAGCCAATGCCGTCACGCAGGAAAGCATGCGGTTGCTGCAGCAGCAGTCAGAAAAAACGCAGATGGAACAGTCCGAGCAGATCGAACGCCTGCGTGATCAGCGCGACCGGGTCGGCGAACTCGTACAACAGTTGTTCCAGCTACCGGAAGACACGCTGGATCCGCTGCTGAAATCCAAGGGGACTCCCGATTCCCCGGAAACACGCGAACAACGGGAACGCGTCAGAAAACAGCTCAAGGAACTGGCCGAGGCCCGCGGCGAAGATGTTGTGAGGCACTTCCTGACCTACGACGAACTCACCAAACGCAGCGACATCTGGGATCTCTATCTCACCGAGAATGGCATCTTTGAATTGCAGATTGGTGACAAGTCAGCCAGTTTCCGGGCGGAATCGCAGGCAGAGTTCGTTGATCGCTTTTATGCTGTCTACAAAACAACCCCGCAGCCTAAGAGCCTGGTGATCATTCTCTTCTCCTACGGAGATGCCAAAGCCTCCGTCCGCTTCGCCGCCACACAGGGGTTGCCCCTGGTCGCCGAACGCATGCGGGCCGACAGCAGCGGACGCACCCGCTTTGAATACGCGGTGATGGGCTTTGTGCCGCAGCCGACTGTTAAAAAAACAACAGCTGAATAACAGATCGGCATTTGATTGCGCAGTCTGATATTTTTTAAGACGGATCCAGAAATACATACCAGAACCAGTCTCGAAGTCCCCTCAAGCCCATAAAACACTTTGTTTTATGGCACTCCTGAAAACAGGCGGTTGACGAATCCCCATTTTGACTTGAGAATAGAAGTTGAATCAATCAGCAACGTAATAGAAAGGAAGGAGCGATACCCATGTTACGCTACGAATTTCACGGTGGTTTGCTGGACGGATACAACGTCGGTGAAGATTCAACCGGGAATGAAAAACAGATCTTCGATAAAGCACACTTCTTCACCGAAGGTCGGCAGGGGCACCATTTCAATGAAATCCCCAAACCCGTTCTTGAAGAAGTAATCAAAGACAGTCATTCGCCAGAAGAAAAGGTCGATCGACTCCAGGAAATGATGTGCCATCGTTACACGGTCGAGAAAAAGGACCACGTCGGTGATGACGACGTCATTACCATGGCCTGGTCGACTAATAAGTGACTCGCGGCAACAACGCTGCCGAGTCCCGTTAAATTCCCAGCTCTTCCCGGACTTCTTTGAATTTCTCGATTGCGAAATCGAGGTCTTCAATCGAGTGCGCCGCGGAAATCTGGGTCCGGATGCGCGCCTTACCCTGTGGCACCACGGGATACGAAAACCCGATCACGTAGATCCCCTTCTGCAGTAACGCATCGGCGACCTGGGCCGCCAGCGACGCATCACCGAGCATGATGGGCACAATCGGATGCTCGCCTGGCAGCACATCAAAGCCAACCTGCGAGATGCCCGCGCGGAAATGCTTCGTGTTCGCTTCCAGCTTGTCGCGGAGTTCCGTCGAAGCGGTCAGCAGGTCGATGGCTTTGATCGACGCAGCCACAATCGGCGGTGCAACGGAATTCGAGAACAGGTACGGACGCGACCGCTGCCGCAACAGATCGATCACTTCTTTGCGACCACTGGTGTAACCACCGCTGGCACCACCCAGTGCCTTGCCCAGCGTTCCGGTCAGAATGTCAATCCGCTCCATCACGTCGTGGAATTCATGCGTCCCCTTGCCATGCGCTCCCATGAAACCGACCGCATGCGAATCGTCGACCATCACCAGCGCATCATACTTATCCGCCAGATCACAGATCGCCGGCAGATTCGCAATGTAGCCGTCCATTGAAAATACACCATCGGTGGCAATCAGACGGAAGCGGGCCGACTGTGCCGCCTTGAGTTGTTCTTCCAGGTCCTGCATGTTGTTGTTCTTGTAGCGGAACCGCTGCGCTTTGCAGAGCCGCACGCCGTCAATGATGCTCGCATGATTCAGCTCATCCGAAATGATTGCATCCTCTTTCGTGAGCAGTGTCTCAAACAGCCCGCCGTTGGCATCGAAGCACGATGTATACAGGATCGTATCTTCCGTCCCCAGGAACGTACTCAGTTTCTGTTCCAGGTCCTTGTGAATCGACTGGGTTCCGCAGATGAACCGGACCGACGACAAGCCGTAGCCCCACTGATCCAGGCCCTCATGGGCAGCTGCGATTACCTCGGGATGTTCGGCCAGTCCGAGATAATTGTTCGCGCACATATTCAATACCGGCTCACCGGCTGCCACGCGAATGTGTGCATCCTGAGGCGTGGTGATGATCCGCTCTGACTTATACAGGCCGGCATCTTTGATTTCTGCGAGCGTCTTTTCCAGTTCCTGTTTGATCGATCCGTACATGGGATTTATCCTGCTAAAGTTTGTGGCGTCGTGACGTATTCTGTCTTACATCTCATTCCAGTCGAGAATCACCTTGCCGGACTGGCCCGACATCATCACCTCGAACCCTTTTTCAAATTCGCTGGCATGAAAACGGTGTGTAATGATCGGACTGATATCCAGCCCGCTCTGCAGCATGACTGTCATCTTATACCAGGTCTCGTACATTTCGCGACCGTAGATCCCTTTCAGTGTCAGCATGTTGAACACGACGATGTTCCAGTCGATGGCAATCTCTTTTTCCGGGATCCCCAGCATCGCGATCTTTCCGCCGTGGCACATGTTGTTGAGCATGTCCCGAAACGCGACCGGGTTCCCTGACATCTCCAGTCCCACATCGAAGCCTTCGGTCATCCCCAGTTCTTTCTGGGCGTTGGCAATCGTATTATCCCGTACGTCCAGCGCGAGTGTTGCCCCCATCTTTTTCGCGAGTTCCAGTCGGTACGGGTTCACGTCAGTGACGACCACATGCCGGGCTCCCGCATGTTTAACGACAGCTGCCGCCATCACACCAATCGGTCCTGCACCGGTAATCAGAACGTCTTCTCCCAGCACGTCAAACGAGAGGGCCGTATGGACGGCGTTACCGAACGGGTCGAAAATGGAAGCGACATCCCGGTCAATCGAATCGTCATGATGCCAGATATTGGTCATCGGCAGCGAAATGTATTCGGCAAACGCACCTGGCCGATTCACTCCCACGCCCCGCGTATGAGCACACAGGTGTCGCCGTCCCGCGAAACAGTTCCGACAGCGACCACAGACGACATGCCCTTCACCGCTGACGATTTCGCCGGGAACATAATCAGCTACGTTCGAGCCGACTTCCACAATCTCGCCTACGAATTCATGGCCGACCACCATCGGCACCGGAATTGTCTTCTGTGCCCAGTCGTCCCATTTGTAGATATGGACATCGGTGCCGCAGATCCCCGTCCGATCGACTTTGATCAGCACATCATTGATGCCGATCGTCGGCTTGGGGACTTCTTCCAGCCAGAGACCCGGCTTTGACTCTTTCTTTACGAGTGCCTTCATGATTTCACCCCGGCGTGCAGAAATATTTTGGAGGATCAGCTGACTGAATCCTTTATAATGCCTGATTATCCAGTATAATAGAAAACGGAAATCCATTTTGCAAGAGTCATAATCCGGTATATTGGAAAAAGAGATGGCTGCGCCTTCGCCAGGAAAACAGACCGCCAGCAAACCTACGGCTGAGCTCTCCCCCGATGAGATCAGCGGGCAGCTTTCGCAGCGCGTACGTACCCTGCGGAAAGAGCGGGGCTGGTCACTCGATTCCCTCTCGGCCGCCTGCGGTGTCAGTCGTTCCATGCTGAGTCAGATCGAGCGGGGCGAAGCCAATCCCACGCTGGCCGTCACAGTGCGGATCTCACAGGCCTTCGGCATCGCTCTGGGCGAACTGGTAGAAGCGCCGATCTCCACCTCATCAATTGAAGTCATCCGGGCCGACGATCGTACGTTTCATTATCGTTCCGATGACGAGTGCCGCATTCGGACGCTTTCCCCGTTGCACCTCGAAAAGGACGTTGAGTTTTACGAAGTGCAGCTGCACTCCAACGGGAAACTGCAAAGTGCGCCCCACTTCAAAGGGACGCGCGAATTCCTGACCGTCGAAAAAGGCAAAATCGAACTGCAGTCCGGCGACGATACAACGGTCCTCGGTCCTGGCGATTCCGCCAGCTATCGAGTCGATGTGCCGCACACCATCAGAAATGCGGGCCGCGGCGAAGCCATGTTGTTCCTGGTCGTCATCTATCAGAACTGAATGCTGACAGTCACCAGGGTGACAACTTACTGCTCGCAGGCAGAAACTGGCTGCGGTTCCGTTTCCACGGGCTCCGGTTCCGACGAGGTCATGTACTTTTCGCGGTGTCGATCAGCCAGGATAGTGTCGATAAAGAACTGCGATGTGTGAAACATCAACAGCGGAAAGACAGCCGACGGAATCCCCGCGTTGCCGAACATCGACGCGTCCGTCGCCACGAAGACCGCAATCGGCAATGTCTTCTGGCTCCCCGCAATCGCACTGGCGATCTGGTCCCGCGGATGAAACCGAAACGTTTTGCCCAGCAGCAGATTGGTGAAAAAACCTCCCACATGCACCACGATGCAGCTGATCCAGACCACCGCGACCGCTGCCAGTGAGATGCCTACTTCCGAAGTCTGAATGCCATAGCCGGTCTGTACCGCAGCCAGCAGCACCATGAACAGCACGAAGATCAGTGCCACTGTTCCCAGTCGCGAAGTAATCCGATCGGCAAACTGTTTGATGGTCTTGTTCATCCGCAGGATCTGGCCGAACAGGACCGGCAGCATTGCTGCATAAAACAGCTTGGTGACCATGGCGAAGCGGTCGAATTCGATTTCGCGTGAGGTGATCAACAAAATCCAGAAAGGGACCGTCAGAAAGCAGGCACCGTTGGTGATCATCGTCACCATTAATGAGACGCCATCGTTTCCGCCCCCCCGCCGGGTCCAGACCGATGCACCACACAGGGTGCACGGAACACACGCCATGATTACCAGGCCAATTTGAAAGTCGGCAGTCAGTTGCAGTGGCAGCAGTGCCCAGGCAATCAAAGGCAGCAGTATGATATTCGTTGCCAGCGAGAGAAACATCGGTCCCGGCTTGCGGATCGATGAGAGCAGATGCTCAGAGTTGAGACTGAGTGACATCAGAAACAACACAATCGCCGTCAGCCACGAAGGGCGAATGAACAGCTTTAAGTGTGACAGAGTTTCCTGCGATCCTTCGTGACCGGCATAGACGCCGCAGGCGATTACAACCGTAATGCAGAGCAGAAACCAGCGGCGTCGAAAAAAGGCAAGCATGACTCAGTTTTCAGTTCGTATGGGGCGGGTGAGCAGCAGGGGGTTACTTTTTGTTGTTATCCCGGATTGTCTTCCAGCGTTCACTGAAATAAGCAAACGCGGGCTGCATCGCTTCGGGGCTGTGTTTCTCGTTCTCAGACAGCGAAAAGATCGCACTGTTCAGCTTGTCCGATTCTGCATCTGCAATCGCCATGTGGAACATCACAGACAGCGAGCGTCCCAGCCACTTTCCCTGACCGTCGCGGTGAATATAGAACCGGTGTCGCAGGAAGGTGTCAAACGAGCGCGCTGCACTCGCGTATTCTCCCTGGATGAACTGCCCGATCGCCATGAAGTAGGCTGCATTCTGTGCAGCTAGAACATGCATCTGCCGGATATCCGGCGGGACAACCAGATCCACGGGGAAGCGTTCCTCCAGTCGGGTCGAGACATAGCTTTTGATCGCCGCCGACTGATTCCCCATCAACTGTGTGATGCGGGTCTTGAGCAGCTTCTTGGTCGGGCTGCCCCAGGGAACTTCGAAGAATCCCTGGGCATTTTCTTTGCGTCCTTTGACGTCATAAGGCACCGGAGCGCGAAACGGCAGTTTGACTATCGCCAGTTTCTTGGCTTCCTCACCGGTGACCGCTTCACTCTTGTCGATTTCCTGATCGGCGTATTCTGAAACCACGAGCGGGTTCTCTTTCAAAATTCCTTTGCCGATCGACTGGACGTGGCCGATGAACCCCGGGTCCCCTTCCAGGGGATCCAGGTTTCGATACAGCACGAATGTCTGTTTCCGCGACAGCGAGTCTTCCAGGCGACGCATGCGTGATGCCCACTCGCAACTGCGACCGATGATTTCAACCTGGGCCGTTTTCAGTTCCTCAGCAGAGAAACGACTCTCGGCATATTTGCCGTACAGATTTTTCAGCAGCGCGGGATCTTTCTGGACCTCAGCAAACGTCGCGGGAATTTGGATCTGAATCGTATCCGCAGGCTGCTCAGGCGATGGGACCGGCATGCCCAGCACCGGATCGTAAAGATAAATCTGGTCTTCCAACAGCACACCAACCAGCAGCTTATACGGGGCCGGTTTCGCTGCTTCGAACAGAACGGCATCAATCCGCAGTTGACGCATCAGGTCGATGAAGACCCAGGCCCGCTGCTTCGCACTTCCGGATCCAATGACACAGATTTCATACGGTCCGAGAGGCAGTGCGTTCTTCGCATCGGGAACCAGATCGATGTTGTTCATGCAGTAGTAAAAAGCAGCGGTAGCGCGATCCCGGTCATTTTTCTTGCCCTCGATCGCCGCGGTCACCATTCCATTAAACAGCTGTGAATCTCTGATGAATTTTCCGTCGATCTCCGTGAAGCGGGTCAGCTCCAGCTTTGCCAGCTGTTCTTCGCTCAGGTATTTCTTCAGGAACGTTCGCTGAGAATCTTTCAGAGTCGGAGGCTCTGCATCGAACTTGCCACACTGGCCGGCCCACTCGTTCAAGAGGGAGAGAGCGCCTGTCAGCGTCGAGCTGATTCCCATCCGTTCCGGCTGCATCATGTTAATCGCATTATCGATATAACTGTGACACTCCGGATCTTCCTGTTCCGCTGCCGGATTGGCGGCACTGGTATTCGTTCCGCCGCCTTTCTTTTTCGTGGTATCTTTGCAGCCCGGAAGCGAAATCAGACAGCTGAGCAACAGGCAGAACAGACTGACGCCGGCCAGAACAGACGGGCGTTTTCCGGAATCTTGGCGGAGCAGAGAAGTCAGAATCATAGCAGTTGTGGTTTCATAGTATGGTACATTTCCACCCTCTCACTGATGGAAATGTGATGTTGAAGATGCGGTGCATTCACAGGTGATGAGCCGACAGAAGATCGATCATTCAACTGTCTGTTATCTATACTATAACCGATTCCCGGGCAGATGGAATGTCTTAAAGGGCGCTGTTTTCATTCACCAGGGTACGAAACCGCTGCAAATCCAGCGCAAAACGGGCAAACTCTTCCAGCGGCAGCATATTCGGACCGTCACTGAGCGCCTGTGAGGGATCGGGATGCGTCTCGGCGAAGATCCCGTCACAACCGCAGGCAACCGCAGCCCGGGCCAGGTAGGGGATCATCTCCCGCTGTCCGCCGGTCGATTTGCCTCCCGGTGTCTGCACGCTGTGTGTCGCATCAAAGATGACCGGCGGCCCCATCTGCTGCATGATGGGAATACATCGCATGTCATTCACCAGCCGACCGTAGCCGAAGGTCGTGCCCCGTTCGGTCAGCAGCAGCTGTTCCTGTCCGAAAGCCTCACATTTCTTGACGGCATGAATACAGTCTTCAGGCGCCACGAATTGAGGCTTCTTGATATTCACCACACCCCCATGTTTGAGAGCTGCTTTGGAAGCCGCTTCCAGCAGATCGGTCTGTCGTGCCAGGAAGGCTGGAATCTGCAGGATCCGACAGACTTCCGCCGCCGGAGCCGCCTGACCCGGTTCGTGAATGTCGGTCGTCACATCCAGACCCGTGACCTGTTTGACTTTCGCCAGAATCTCGAGGCCCGCTTCCAGTCCCGGTCCACGGAAACTGTCAACGCTGGTTCGGTTCGCTTTATCAAAGCTGCATTTAAAAACCAGTGACAGGTTATCCCGGGCGGCGATCTCGGCCAGTCGCTCCGCGGTGCTCAGCACCAGTTCTTCGCTTTCGATTACGCAGGGGCCGGCAATGAACAACAGCGGTAACTGAGTGCCACACTGCAGCTTGCCAATCGTTACGGGGTTTTGAGCCACGGGAGAATCCTTTCAGTGGAAGTCGGAGATTTTTACGAATTATGGTTCAATCGGCGGAGTGGGGCAAGGGACGATCAGCTTCAGCCCCCGGGGAATCACCCTGATTTCGGCCGGCGTCAACCCGGAGGAATCGCCGTCCGTCTGAATCGGTACCGGCCGGGTGGCCTGAATACGCAGCGAGCGGGCCTGAATCTTTTGAACGTGTTTCGACGTCAGATGCGTCCCGCGGACAATCTGCCACAAGTAGAGCAGCATGCTGAAGACGCCCCGCCGCCGAAACAGGATCAGGTCCAGCATGCCATCATGGTCGACCGAGTCCGGCGAAAAATTCAGATTCAGACCATAGGCGGGAATATTCACAATGATCGCATGGTAGGCGGTCTCTTCCTCGGCACCGTCGTCAATGCTGATCAGCAGCGATTCGAACGGGTAGTCGTAGAGCGTTCTGAGGATCGGTTTCAGATAACTCAGGTAGGAAATGTTCCCTTTTCTCACCTGTGCCAGGTTTTCCACCACCGCGGCATCAAAGCCGATACTCGCCATCAACACGAATTTCCGCTGATCGAGCTGGCAGACGTCGATCTCTCGACACGCGCCCTGTTTGATCATCTCCGCCACAAACGCCCCTGACTTGGGAATACCCAGGTAACGCGCCAACAGGTTCTCGGTCCCCAGGGGTAAGACCGCGATCCGCTGGTCGGGATAGCGGTTGACTACATCCTGCACCGTTCCGTCTCCCCCCGCTGCAACAATGCATACCGGCGGCGTGTCACGCGTGCGTTCTTCAACATACGTCTGCATCCGCTCCCGGTTGGAAAACAGACGCGGTCGGATGCCCCGCTGTTTCAGATGCTGTACCAGTTCCATGATCAGCGCAGCGCGATCGCCCTTTCCGGAAATCGGATTTCTCTGAATGGCGGCCCAGGCTTCAGACATTGTCAGTCGTTCTCAAAGTGGCGGTCGTTATCGAAAGGATCAGGTCAGGAAAACGGGAAATGCGGGTTTGTCTGTGTTTCAGGTCAGAATACTTGAGAAAAAGTCTTCAAATCTGCGCAGAACTTTCTAAAAATAGAAGATTCACTACCTTGTTTCTTAATTTTGGCTGACGGAAAGCCGATTTCATAGGTACTGTCCCTCGAATGTTTCCGGCTTTCGAAATATTTTGAAGCAATGCCTGAAAACCGGAAATCGTGTTCTATCATTTATGAGTAGAAATACGTAATAAAAGATTGAGATTACTTGTGTTCCAGTAAGCCAATTCGGTAAATTGGAGAATATAACAGGTGTCCTCGCTCATGATACAACTCAAAGTCAGGCAACAAGTGTCTTAGTGGACAAAGGCTGTTTTCATAGTGACCAATCCGCAAAAAATTCTTTTCTGTGGGCCTTCAGACGACCAGACCTCTGAATTGAGGCAGCAGTTCTCTTCAGAAGACTATCTGGTGGTGACCCCGGAAAATCTGGCACAGGGAATTGCGGAGTTTGACCAGGGAAATGTTTCCGCGCTGGTAGTCCCTGCAACTGAGGGAACCCTTCCACTTGCACTCATCCAGTCTGGTTCGTTGCTCGAATATCTGCCCCACGCTGTCGTTGTCCTTGATGCAGATCTGCGCATCATCTGGGCCAACCAGCGCCTGAATCAACTCTGCGATCAACGGGAATCCCTGATTGGGCATTCCTTCTACGATGCCTTCGGGGCACCCGAAATTCTGGGGCCGGACTTCAGTCCTTTCCATACTGCCTTCTCCACACGCAAACTCGCCAAAAGTGGTCTGCGTGTGGGCGACAAGAACTACTTCGATGTAGAAGTCACCCCGGTCATCACCGAACCGGATGACAATCAGGAACCCGCCTACCTGGTAGCCAGCGTACGAGATATCTCCGCTGAAGTTCTGCAGCGTCAGAAACTGAATGCGATCTACCAGGCCGGTCTGGAACTGGGCGACCTCTCTCCTGAAGAAATTTACGAGATGTCGACCGAGGACCGCATCGAACTGCTCAAAGCCAAGATTCTGCATTACACCCAGGATCTCCTCGAATTCGAAACCGTCGAAATCCGCATTCTGGACAAAGCCACCGAACGGCTGGATGTCCTCCTCGCAGTTGGAATGGAGCAGGTCGCCACGAACCGTACGCTCTACGCCAAACCGGAAGGGAATGGCGTGACCGGTTTCGTTGCCGCGACAGGCAAAAGCTATCTCTGTGAAGACACCACCCACGACCCTCTTTATATGACCGGTGCCCCGGATGCCCGCAGCTCCCTGACCGTCCCCCTGCATCTGCACGACGAAGTTCTGGGAACGTTCAATGTGGAAAGTCCGCATGCCGGTGCCTTTGACGAAAACGACCTGCACTTCCTGGAACTCTTCAGTCGCGAAGTCGCGATTGCCCTTAATACACTGGAACTGCTGGTGGTCGAAAAGATGACCACCGCATCTGCCAGTACCGAGTTAATCATGCGTGGGGTCGTCGATCCGGTCGACGAGATCCTCAACGACACTGCCTGGATTCTGGAGCGGTACATTGGACACGAGCCTAATGTGTGCGAGCGATTGCAGCGTATCCTTAAAGACACTCGCCATATTAAGCAACTGATCCAACAGGTGGGAGACGAAATTGCTCCCCAGACTCCACACCACCACAAAGTGCCTACCATGCGACAGGTCAACCCCAAGTTGCTCAACAAGCGGGTTCTTGTCGTCGACAGTGATGCCACTGTCAGGCGGGCCGCCCACGAATTGCTGGGTCGGCTGGGGTGTGAAGTCGAAACCGCCCACAACGGTGAAGAAGCATTTCTGATGGTCCGCAGCTTCCACTACGATGTGGTCATTGCCGACATCCGACTGCCCGACATGAACGGGTACGAATGCTTCGCCCAGATCCGTGAAATCCACGAGCATTTGCCCGTCATCCTGATGACAGGCTTCGGCTACGATCCCACGCACTCGATCGTCAAAGCCCGCCAGCTCGGTTTGAAATGTGTCCTCTACAAACCCTTCCGCCTCGATCAGCTGATTACAGGCGTCGAAAAAGCAGTCAGTATTTCCGAAGACATCACCTCGGAAACCTCCAACTGATTCGTCTCGGCATCCCGCTGCTTCTCTCCCAAAATATCCCGTTTTCCCATAACAGTCTCGATTTCAACGCGCCACGGCTTTATATTAAAAAAGTTAATATATAGACCGGCCCCCGGCTCTGGTTCGCCTGATATTCCTGCTTCCCACCGGATGACTTCTCACTCAAGGAGAATTACTGATGTCCCGTTCCGTCGACCGCCGCGAGTTTCTCAAGAAAGCACTCATCGCAGGAACCGCGGTCCCCGCATTTTCGTCTGCCCTCACACTCCCCTCTCTCGCAGCAGCGAACAAAAGCAAAAGCCCCAATGAGAAGCTGAACCTCGCGACCATCGGCGTTGCCGACCGCGCTTATGCCAATATCACGGGCACCAAATCTGAAAACTTCGTCGCCCTGTGTGACATCGACGCCCAGCGTCTGGAGAAGGCCTCCAAAGAATTTCCGCACGCGGACACTTACGATGATTACCGCAAAGCCCTCGACCGGGACGACCTGGACGGCGTGCTCGTCAGCACTCCCGATCACATGCACGCCCCCGCCGCAGCCATGGCTCTCCGCAAAGGCCTACCCGTGTACTGTGAAAAACCGCTGACCCATTCCGTCTACGAAGCCCGTGTCCTCACCGACCTGGCCGCCAAAGCCGGCGTACCGACCCAGATGGGGAATCAGATTCACGCCACCGACAACTACCGCAAGGTCGTCGAAATGGTCCAGTCCGGCGTGATTGGTCCCGTGCGTCGCGTGCATGTCTGGGTCGGCGGAGGTGTGCGCATCGAAGGCAAACGCTCTAAAGAAAATAATCCCCCGTCTTACGTCAACTACGATCAATGGATCGGACCGGCTCCCTTCCGTCCCTATAACGAAACCAGCTTCCACTTCAACTGGCGTTACTGGTGGGACTTCGGCAACGGTCAGCTCGGCGACTTCGGCTGTCACTACATGGACCTGCCCTTCTGGGCCCTGAAACTCAAGTACCCCAAAACCGTGGTTGGTGTTGGCGAGAAAGGCCACAAAGGCGAAAACGACTGCCCCAGCTTCATGCGTGTCGATTATGAATTCACCGAACGCGATGATCTGCCCCCGGTCCACATGACCTGGTATCACGGCGGCTGGAAACCCAAAGGCGCGGAAGTCTATGGGAAGAACAGCGCGGTCCTCTTCGAAGGGGACGACGGGCGCCTGCTCGCCGACTACGGCACCAACAAGGTCTTCATGGAAGCGGGAAAAGAAGCCAAACCGGTCAAGCCTTATCTCACCCGCCCCGAAAGCCATCACATCGAATGGCTCAACGCCATCCGTAGCGGCACACCGACAGGCAGTAACTTCGCCTACGCCGGACCACTGACCGAAACCGTCCTGCTGGGCAACGTCTCTTACCGTCTCGGCGGAAAGAAGCTGGAATGGGACGCCGAAAACCTCAAGGTCACCAACACCCCCGAAGCCGACCAGTACCTCAAACGCGAATACCGCGAAGGCTGGACACTGTAGACGAATGTAAGCGAATCTGCTTCATTCAGAACATATAAAATAAGAGCCTGCTGAAATCGATTCAGCAGGCTCTTTTAATTTCGAAGATCAGATCGCGTCAGCTTATCTGTATTTCACAACCGTTTTGTAGTTGGGGGCTAAAAACCGGGGGCCGCGTGTCTTGTAAACGACTCTGCCGGGGGCGTAGTAAGCGCCGGGAGCATAATAAGTCGTTGTCGTTACTGGAGCGACGACAACCGGAGCCGGCTGGTAGTACACAGGAGTGACAACCGGAGCGGGCACGACAGCGGGGGCATAGTAGGCGGTCATTGCGGGCACGTAGTAACTTGTCGTGACCGGAGCAGGCACCGCATACACCGGAGCCGGACCGACATAAGCAAACGGAGAACTATAGTAAGTCACCCGGCCGCCAGCTTCGGAAACTTGTGGCAGCATGGCAAAACAGGCCGCGATTACGGCGATTGCAGACAGCATTCGAATTCTCATGAGACTGACTCCTGAAGTGAAGGACATCGTGTTTCTAAACTTACCGAGCCGGCGCGGCTCAGGTTCATGGAACAGCAACAGGCAAGGCGAAGCCTCCTGCATCCGGTGCTGACATCCCTGTCACTTTCTCGCAGATGTTGAACTGCGCAGGATAGCCCTGCTCTATCGATTATACAGGTTACCGGCACAACATCCACCAGCCACCCCGCATTTTTCTTACAGATCAACAGACCGTGATGTGATGTTCAGCCACCCCCAAATGGTTCCCCTGTGCGAAATCAGCTGTTTCCGGCTTTCCGGGCTGCCTCGATCAATCCCTGCAGATAACCGAAGGCATGCAGCCGCCCCAGCATCGTATACCCGGGCTCGCCTGCTTCTTCTCCCACCAATTGAGGTACATGGTCCGGGCGGATCGGTCCCGTAAAACCGATTTCCTGGTACGCCTGCACTGCGGCATACATGTCCGTTGGGCCATTATCGTGAAACGTCTCCACGAACCGCTCGCGGGTTCCCTTGATATCGCGAAAATGCACATACCTGATATGCGGACCCAGCCGCCGGATGGTCTCCGGAATATCCACGCCCATCTCGGCGAACGTCCCCTGGCAGAAACAGATCGCATTCGCCGGACTGGGGACCAACTGCACCAGCCGTTCAAAATTTTCAACACAGTTCATAATCCGTGCTTTGCCCATGAACGTCTCCAGCGGCGGATCGTCCGGATGCATCGCCAGCGTCACGCCGCATTCCTCTGCCACCGGCACCAGTTCTGTGAGAAACCGTTCCAGGTTGATCCAGAGTTCTTCCGCAGTAATCGGGCTGGATACCTGATCCCGCGTGGTCTCCGACAGAGAAACGGCCTGCTCTGCTTCATCGACATCAAAACCGGTCACCAGTGCCCCGCCCCGCTCGCGGGCATCCAGTTTGGTCCGCACCCAGTCTGTACCCGCCATGAAGTTGTAACACACAAACGGAATTCCCACCGCCTGCATATCGCGCAGAAGGGCTTTCATTTCCGCGATCTCGGTGTCAAACCGTTCGTTCCCCAGTTTGATATTTTCGATCGGCAGATATCCTTCGATGGCGGCAATCTTCAATCCCTGTCCTGCTACCTGATCACACAACGCCTGCAGACGCTCCCGCCCTGGACCGGGATAGCGGATTGTGACATGCGTTACTCCAATCTGAGCCAGCATTGTCAGGTTCTCGTCGGTAAATGGCGTGACCACCGATGTCAGTTGCATGTGATGCTTTCTTTTTTCAGCTGGGATGAAGTTCACGGGAAACGCGTTCTTTTATGTCTGTCATCCAGAATTCATTTTCATATTAATCCACTGATTTCACAATCACCGTCGTACAGAATTCACAGCTTCTGGCTTTTCACTGATGCAGACTCTGGAGTAAAATTCTGCATTCATTTTCGAATCAAACAGCAAACCAATTTCTGACAGGCGTTCTCAGATGCATCGCATTACCCCTTCGAGCCCCGACGGGCCGATTCTCAGAGACATCGATTCCCTTGCCAAAGATCTCGGTCTGGCGCCTGGCGACTATGAACCGTACGGACGCCTCAAGGCCAAACTGGTGCACGGACTCGCGAACAAATTCACCGATCGTCCCCTGGGAAAATACATTGGTGTCACCGCGGTCAATCCCACGCCACTGGGGGAAGGCAAAACGGTAACCACCATCGGGCTTGCGATGGCCCTCTCTCAACTGGGGCATACCACAGTCGGTACGCTTCGCGAACCTTCTCTGGCACCGGTGTTCGGCATCAAGGGAGGCGGCGCCGGCGGTGGAAACTGCACGCTCGAGCCCCAGGCCGACATCAACCTGCATTTCACGGGGGATATTCACGCCGTCACCTCGGCCACCAACCTGCTGGCCAGCATCATCGATAACCACGTTGCCCGACGAAAAACTCCCGAAATCAACCCGAAGACCATCACCTGGCGACGGTCCCTGGATCTCTGCGACAAAGGACTGGCTCACATCATCAGTGGACTGGATCAACCTCCTCAGGCCCCGCTTCGCGAGACCGGCTTCGATCTGACCGCCGCCTCGGAAGTCATGGCAATCCTCGCCCTGGCCAGCGATCCCCGTGATCTCCGCACGCGTCTGGGACGCATCGTCGTCGGCATGACTTTTGACCGCCAGCCGGTGACCGTCGAACAGTTGGGTTGCGCCGGTGCGATGGCCGCCCTGCTCATTGATGCCCTGCGCCCCAATCTGGTCCAGAGTTGTGAATCGACGCCCTTTCTCGTGCACGCAGGACCATTCGGCAACATTGCCCACGGCAACAGTTCGATCATCGCCGATCAGATCGCCCTGCGACTTGCCGATTACGTCGTCACGGAAAGTGGCTTCGGTGCGGACTGCGGTGCAGAAAAGTTTTTCGATATCAAATGCCGCGCCAGTGGACTGCAGCCCGCTGCGGAAGTCCTCGTCTGTACCGCCCGGGCTCTGAAACTGCAGAGTGGTCAGTTCGATGTGCATCCGGGGAAACCGCTGCCCCCTGCACTCCTGGAGGAGAACCTGGAGGCCCTTCGCGCAGGGGCCGTCAATCTGCAGGCGCACCTGGATATTATTCAGCAGTACCATCTGCCCACGGTCGTCGCCATCAATGCCTTCCCCGATGATTCCGAGCGCGAACTGCAGGAGATTCAAAAGATCGCCCTCGATCAGGGAGCCACAGCGGCCGTCATCACACGCGCCTTCAGGGAAGGAGGGGAAGGTTCCCTCGCACTGGCCGAAGCGGTCGTACAGGCCGCAGAACTGCCGAATCAGTTTGAGTGTCTCTATCCTCTGGAAATGCCGATCGCGGAAAAAATCGAAACGATCGCGACCCGCATCTATGGAGCGGCCTCCGTCGAATTCGAACCGCTGGCCCGCCGACGGATGTCGGAGTACGAACAGCTGGGCTACGGCAACCTTCCTATCTGCATCGCCAAAACGCAGTACTCGCTCTCTCACGATCCGCACCTCCTGGGACGACCGACCGGCTTTACCTTCCCGGTTCGAGATCTGCGACTCTCCGCCGGCGCCGGTTTTCTGTATGCCTTGAGCGGCGAAATCCGCACGATGCCCGGACTGCCCTCCGATCCTGCGGCACTGCGGATTGACATCGACGATACCGGCAAAATCATCGGCCTGCATTGACGGGCAACCCGAGTGGCTAAGACAGTGTCGTCGCGCGATACTGGTTCGTTCCCGGCGTGAACAGCTCAGGCAGCCAGGCGACTCCCAGACCCGGCTTCTGTGGAATCTTAATCCGTCCCGCTTCGACTTCAATGGGTGTGTCGATCAGTTGAGGATACAGAATCCGCAGGTGGGCCCGCAGACTCTCCTGCCAGGCCACATTATTCGAACTCGCGGCGACGTGCACGCCGTTGAGCAACGTCAAAGGTCCCGTACAGTCATGCATCACCACGGGAATGTTATAGAACTGCGCCAGACGGGTGATATTCCGCGTCTGCGATATACCGCCCACCCACGTCGGATCGATCATCACAAAGTCCGCGGCCCGTTTCTCCAGTGCCAGCCGGAAGTCGTCCGGACCGTTGAACATTTCACTCACCGCAACGGGAATACCCGCTTTGTTGCGGAAGTCGCTCAGTGTATCCACGCAGTCAATTCGCAGCAGGTCCTCGGCCCAGAGGATGTCGTATTCCTGCAATCGTTTTGCGATGCGAAGAGCGGGGGCGAGTTGAAAGAAGCCGTGGCCGTCGATGATCAGTTCGATATTACTTCCCAGCGCGTCCCGGATTTTCTGAAACGGTTCCAGTGCACGCGTGATGTCTTCGTGTGTGATGTGCAGAGGCCCATTCGTCTTGTGCGCCGCAAAGTCCAGCGTCCAGACTTTAAGAGCCTGATAACCTTCTGACAGCAGCGACCGTGCCAGTTCCACCGGCTCATTGACGGCGGACCAGTAGTCATTCAGCGGACCCTGGTTCCCTACCGAACCGTAGCCCGGCCAGGTGTGCTTGCTCTCTTTATCAGTAGTACCTCCATAGGAAGGCCCACCACAGCTGTTGTAGGTACGAATCGATTCCTGCACACAGCCACCCAGCAATTGCCAGACCGGCTGTGATGTGACCTTGCCGAAGATGTCCCACAGTGCGAGGTCAATCGCGGAGATCGCCCGCAACTCGGTTCCCCGGGAGCCGAAGTTCGTTGCCCGTTCATACAGGAAACGCCAGTGAGCCTCGATGTCGAGGGGATTTTTCCCAATCAGGTAGTGTGACATCCAGTCGTGGATCATGGCTGCCACCGCATGCGGTGCATAGTAAGTTTCGCCGCATCCGACAACGCCTTCGCTGGTATGAATTCGCACCAGCAGCAGACCAGGCATGATCGATTCGGCAATCGACGTTTCTATTTTCGTGATCTGCATCAGAGTTCCTTTAGCAGCAGTGCAACTGGTTAATTGATCGGTTCAAACGGGAACAAAGGCTTGCGGCGGTACTGATAGTCGAAGTGTTCCATGTCCGCAGAGGTTACGCCTGGCGTATTGACGCGAATCAGGTTCGGGCAGACCGGACGATAAGCGGCCAGCGGAGCCTGGACACCCTTGGCGACCAGAATCTGGTAGTCGCCCGGATGGATATTGCAGGACGTTAACTGCCCCAGGCTGAACGGAGGCGTGCGGTGACTGTTGAGCATGATCGTCAAGCCGAAGTCGGTCTGGACCACGGCCGTCGGTCCCATATGAAATTCGGTTTTGCCTCCGTGCCTGACTTCCGCTTCCGTGAAGTCTCCATCATGCACACTGATGACAGTGACATTCGCTACCAGGGGCTCACCATGCAGGTCATCTGTTTTTCCTCCCATCGCCAGCTCGGGGAGATGAATTCCGGGTCCGGCTGCAATCGCCGCTTGTGCCGCCTCGGGATCGTACAGACAGGCGAAGCTGGTTGGACCCCGACGGGCTTTAATCGCATGCAGAATCGTGGTCCCGTCTGCCGGCGAACCGCCGCCGATGTTATCGCCCATATCCAGGAAACAGACCGGCCCCTCCATCTGCTCTGCCTGGTCGAGTGCGTCTTCGATGCCAATCAGATGCGCTTTGAATTCATCGCGGCGGTTGATCAGCGTCTGTCCCAGTTCGTCGGCCAGTTCCCGGGCCTGAGTGGGGTTGTCGTCGGTCACAACGATGAAGCCCGAGCCCATCTCTTCGACATCCGCGTAAGGAAAACCCAGGATAATACTGTTCGAGAGCACGCCGGGCGTCTCCAGCATTTTGTTGGCGACATAATACAGCGAGTCACAGGGTTCAGAGGAGGTATGCTGGCGTTCGATGTTAATCGCGACCGGCACAAAACAGGCTGCCTGCGTTGGTTTAACCTCCCCTTTCAGAGTCCGGTCCATGAGCCGTGCCGCTTCAATTCCCCGGTCCTTCTGATCGATATGCGGATTTGTCCGGTAAACGATCGTCGCATTACAGGCATCAATCATCTTCTGGGAAACATTCGCATGTGCATCCAGCGTACAGATGATGGGAAGATCCGGACCGACGGCATCCCGAACCAGCGAGAGCCAGTACCCATCCAGATCACGTTCACTCTCACTCACGCCTGCACCATGCGGCGCGACCAGCAGACCATCCAGCGGTCCTGCCTCTTTCAGCGCCGCGAGCATCTGGTTGATCAGTGTGTCGACGGTTTCCGCTGTGATCGTTCCTCCCGGCAAGGCCCGGGCCACAAAGATCGGCACCGCTTCCAGTTCCGTCTCCGCCAGCCCCGCGAAGAAGCCACCGATTTCATGGGCCGAACTTTTAAAGATCGGATAGATCTCGTCGCCCGTCGCCAGAACATCGTATTCGAAATCGGGCAGAGTGGTCGCGGTCCGGATGAACGTATTTGATTCGTGCTGTAAGGCCAGGATTCCGACACGCATCTCAGTTTCCTCCAGATCACATTAGTGAAACTCAATAAAAATTTCATGCCGTATCTTAAAATGGAACGACTCATTCACTATAATGAAACGCAGTGGGGGATGCAAGCCGTTCCCTCTAACCAGGTCAGTGTACTCCAGAGATGAGACGCCATTCAATATGCCTGCCACTAAAGAAGCCTCTTCGCTGGGTAAAGCATTTCAGGTTCTCGAAGTTTTAGCGACCGCCGCCGGACCTCGCGCGCTCTTGGAAATCGTGCAGGATCTGGGGCTGCATAAACCGACCGTGCACCGCATCCTCGGCGAACTCGTTGACCTGGGATATGTGAGTCGCGTCGAAAAAGGCGTCTATGAAATCACCCCCAAACTCAGAAGGCTCGCCTCCGGCGAACTGGAAGATCGACTGATCGAAATCGCGGACCCCTGTCTGCGGGAGCTGCATACGGAGACGGGAGAGACCGTTAACCTGGGGGTCCTGCGGGGCGCCAACGTTCGCTACCTGCGGGTGCTGGAAAGCACACATCCCCTGAGGCGAATTGTGGAACCGGACAGCGTCGATCCCTTTTATTCGACTTCTCTCGGGCGCGCGATCACTCTACAACTCACCGATGCGGAATGGGAAACGCTGATTAACCGCACCCGTCTGCTGGCACGAACCACAGAAACCGTGACCGATGTCAAACAGCTCCGCAAAATTCATCAGCAGGCCCAGCAGGACGGTTACTCCGTCGAGCAGGATCAGAACGATGTCGGCGTAACCTGTATCGGTGCCCCCGTCTATCAGCAGGAAAACATCGTCGCCGCCATCAGTCTCAGCGTTCCTACCGCCCGTGCAGATACGAAGGCCTTAAAGCGTTTCATTAAAGCCGTACTGCGAACGGCCGAACAGATTTCTCAAAAACTCGATTTCAACAGATGAGCACACCATGAATGATCCGACCCCTGAAACAATCACGCTGGATATGATGCGGGAATCCCTCTATTCGGCCATCGTCTGTGATGCCCTGGATTCCATCGGCCTGACCAACCAGTCTCCACGCAAGGAACTTTTTCCGATGACGGTTGAGGATGTCGTCGTGGGCCGCTGCAAAACCAGCCTCTGGGCCGACATGTACCATGCGGATCCCAGCCCTTACGAACTGGAACTCAAAGGTGTCGACTCCATTAACGCGGATGAAATCTTCATCGCCGCGGCCAGCGGTTCGATGCGGTCGGGCATCTGGGGCGAACTCCTCTCCACCGCCGTGAAACACCGGGGCTGCTGCGGAGCGATCATTGATGGCGCCGTCCGCGATGTCCGTCAGATGCGGGAAATGTCCTTCCCCGTGTGGGCCGTCGGCACATCCCCTTATGACAGTAAAGACCGTCAGCGGATTATTGACCTCGACATTCCGGTCGAGATCGGCGGCGTGGTCTTCTCCCCCGGTGACCTGGTGATCGCCGACGTGGATGGCATTGTGGTCGTCCCTCAGGAAGTCGAAGACAAAGTCATTCGTCTCGCCTGGCAGAAGGTACACGAAGAAAACACGTTCCGTGACAGCATCAAGGCCGGCATGTCCGCCACCGAAGCCTTCGCCAAATACGGCATACTTTGAACGACGACCGTTACGATTCCGGATTCCACCACTGGTTCAGCAGCTCGCGTAATGTTTGCTGCGGGACTTTGAATTGGGGATCGTCGATCAGGTTATTGGTTTCAGCCGGATCTTTGACCACATCATACAGCACATCTCCATTGGTATAATTATTCCAGGTTTTGCCTTGTGCGTTCGCGTTGTGTGACGTGATGAGCTTGAGATTTCCCTGTCGCACCCAGCGATGGGCGACATCCCGTTCCGGATGTTTGAGGGAACTCGCATCGCCTGGAAAAATCGCCCCATACACGGCGCGGTCAGCTGGTAATGCTGCTTTGCCTTCCGCAGCCGGTAACAGGTTTACGCCGGGCAGTCGCTGTGCATCTTTTTTAAGGCCGGCCGCGTTGAGCAAGGTCGGCACCACATCGATGCTGCTGACCAGTTCTGTGAGTGTCGCAGGCTGGGTCACGCCATCCCAGCGGATCAGGATCGGCGAGCGCAGTCCGTCTTCAAACGGAGATCGTTTGCTGGCTTTCGTGTGATGATAATTTTCTCGTGGCTGCATTGGTCGCTCACCTGGTGTCCAGCCGTTGTCGATCACGAACAGAAACAACGTGTTTTTAACGTCCGCTTCTTTTTCGACGAAGTGGACTAAATCTCCGACTGTATCATCGAACTCCGTGCAGCTGGCATAATAGGCGATTTCGTTTTTCTTCACGCCCGGTTGATCGCGATAAAGATCGAAATACTTCTGAGGGGAATCGTGGGGCTGATGCGGCAGGTACGGGGCGTACCAGACCAGCCAGGGGGTGGAGTCTTTTTCGCAGTCTTTCACGAAATCATAGATTGGCTGCATCGTCTCGCGACCGATCTTGAGGCCCCAGTCTCCATTACCGTGAGCCGCAAGGGTGCCGTTCGCCAGCTTGCGATTCCCGCCAAAGGTCTGTCCCGGGACCGGTTCAAAAATCGTCATCCCCTCCGTAAACCCGGCATTGCGGTAATGGCCTTCCCAGAACTTCCCGGTCTGCAGGCAACGATAGCCGTGGGCCGCGAGCAGTCGCGGCAGTGTATCGACGGATTGAATCAGTTTAAAGGCCCGACTGCGGATCTGTTCGTATTCCTCCCGGGAGGTCATCGCGTTAAAGGCACGATTGCCCGGTGGAGGATGATTGTAATGAATGCCGCTCTGATGCGGGTAGAGGCCGGTCAGCAATGTCGCCAGCGAGGGGCTGCAGACGCTCGTGGGTAGATAGCCGTTGACAAACCGGGCCGACTGGGCTGCCAGCTGGTCAATCTGGGGCGTTTTGATCTGCCTGTTTCCCATGAACCCGAAATCGCGATAGGTCTGATCGTCGGAAATGATCATCACAATATTCGGGCGTCGGGAGTCTTCCGCCAGCGATGTCCGGCAGCAAGTGAAGCCGCCGAGCGTCACCAGCAGGCAGTACAGGAATGCCTGAATTCTCAATTCAATCAAACGTGGCATGGTTCTCAAATCCCCCTACACCTCAAACGCATGAATTGCTACAGTAAGCCCAGCATAGTCGCTGAGTCGACGTCTGTCATTCCGGATTTGCGTTTCTGGTTTCTGCTTTAGCATCCGTATCCCGGAACTCGGCCTCTGTGAAGAATCCAATAATTAAGAACGGACCCGAAAAGTTAAGAAAACAGCGATTACAAATCGAATCGGACAGGGTAACATAGCATCTGCCATGGAAGAATGTCCCGGGCTGACACATTCCCTCCCTGGTTCTTTTCTCCCGTTCAGTTCAGGAAGATAACCACGCATTTCAGGTTTCAGAAAAGGAAAGCATCCGTGAGCATTGATCCCATGACCTATCAGCCGGGTGGCGATAAAAAG
Source organism: Gimesia chilikensis (assembly GCF_008329715.1). Taxonomy (GTDB): domain Bacteria; phylum Planctomycetota; class Planctomycetia; order Planctomycetales; family Planctomycetaceae; genus Gimesia; species Gimesia chilikensis. The sequence continues at coordinate 65,860 of NZ_VTSR01000018.1, forward strand.
AATTCTGAGTTTTTCGAAGAATACCGGATGAAAATCTTCGAACGCCGCAAATCCAGCGGGATCGAAGATCTGCTCGGAACGATGCGGGGGATCGTCCTGCAGGTCGAAACCGGAGAAGTGCTGCCTTACCTGCATGAGCTTTACCTGATGGGGCCCTACCGTTTTTCCGCGGCCTTCAAGAATAATACACACAACGTCTACGTGCTCACCTCGCACCCCGATTACCCGCGGCTGTTCGTTCTGGAGCCACGTGACAAGGATTACGCCGACGAAATCACCATGTTCAATCGGCTGTATCCGCTCTCCAGCAAAAAGCCCAATGCCCGCTACATCGGCGAGATCTTCAGTACTAAAGATGTGAACGAAACGCGGAGCACGCTCGAATCGCACAGCGTCCGTTTCAATTATCATCATGAAACCAGGAATCCGTTCTTCACTGACGCGCATTTCGTCTTCACTTTCCCTTCCGATTTTACCTGTAACCGGGTCGGTTATACGCAGGAGAACATCGACGATTACGACGTGCTCCAACTGGGAACCCCCTTCGAACTCGAACCTGAAGTGATGGATTCGCTGAACCAGGTACTCGCCTTCGGTGAAGCCCATAAGCTGAATAAGCTGGTTCTGGGGGTCGATCACCTGGCAACCCGTATTCTGGCTGGCGAGCGGGAAGATGCCATCCTCGAATTTCTGACAATGTCCAATCACTACTTCTGGGGGGCATACAATATTTCGGAGATGAACTCGTCTACGAACGTGACCCGGAATGGCTACGTCGACAACGATAAAAAGTCACCTGCCAAGGTCTTCACGGCTAACAACACGCCTTCCTTTGTGAATTCGTTCGAAAATCTGCCGATGCCTACTGAAGATTTCGTACGCAATTACGGACGTCGTCTGCACCATGTGGCGTACGAAGTACTCGACGGCGATCACAAGTCTGGTGAGAAAAACGTGGATTACGTCGTCCAGACTCTCAAGGACAAAGGCATTCCCTTCCTGGCACACGTGGTCGGGGAATGTCTGGATGAACCCAACCTGAAGCAGATTTTCTCCAAGCATTCCCAGTATTCGATTCTGATTACCGAATACGTGGAACGCTGCCACGCCTATGAGGGCTTCTTCACCAAGTCCAACGTGGCTGCGTTGACCGAAGCGGCAGGCAAGGACGAGCGCTACGATCACGGGCACGTCTTCGACTGACAGACGCTCCGCCCTGACGTCCCCCGGAATTCTGCGCTGCTCTACTCACACCAGGAATTGAGAACTCTATGAATCAGACTTCTAAGGAACTGCCACGGCTGGTCATCATTGGCGGAGGCTTCGCGGGCATCAACGTCGCCAAGGCATTCAAAAATGTCGCGGTAGAGATTGATCTGATCGACAAACGGAATTACCACCTGTTTCAGCCTCTGCTGTACCAGGTGGCAACCGGAGAGCTCGATCCAGCGAATATCGCCGCGCCGATCCGCAAGATCCTCTGGAAACAGAAGAACGTGCACGTGGCCCTGGGCAAAGTCACCAACATTGACTTCGATAAAAAGCTCGTGCAGTTTGACGGGGGCGAAATGGACTACGATTACCTGGTCATCGCCACCGGTGCCCAGCAGTCCTACTTCGGACATGACGAATATCGCGTGCACGCGCCCGGTCTCAAAACGATTGACGATGCCCTGGAAATCCGCCGCCGCCTCTTCCTCGCTTTCGAAGAAGCGGAATGGGAGGCCGACGAAGAGTCCCGCCGCAAAAAACTGACCTTCGTCATCGTGGGAGGCGGACCTACGGGCGTCGAACTGGCAGGCGCCGTGAAAGAAGTCGCTACTGAAACGCTGCCCAAGGAATTCCGCAATGTCCACTGTGACATGGCCCGCGTGATTCTCGTCGATGGCGGGGAACGTCTTGTGGGCCCTATGCCTGAAGATCTGGGCAAGAAAGCCCAGGAAGTGCTCGAAAAAATGGGCGTCGAAATCCACCTGCAGGTGCACGTGAACGAAGTCACTTCGGAAGGAGTCGTCATCGGCGATGAGACCATTCCCGCAGAGAACGTCTTCTGGGCGGCGGGCGTCCAGGGACAAGACCTGGCTAAAGAACTGGATGTCGAAACCGATCGCGGCAGTCGGATTGTCGTCAATCCGGACATGTCAATCCCCGGCCATCCCGAAGTCTTCGTCGTGGGGGATGCTGCCCATGCGACCGACGCCAAAACTGGAAAGCCGGTCCCCGGCGTCGCCCAGGGAGCGATCCAGACGGGCCGCTTTGTTGCCGAGATCATCAAGCAGGAACTCCAGGGCAATCCGCCTAAAGAACGTCCCGCATTCAGCTATTACGACAAAGGTTCCATGGCGATGATCGGCCGGGGGAACGCGATCGCTGCGATTGGCAAGGTGCATTACAGCGGCATCCTGGGCTGGATCTCCTGGAACATTCTGCATGTGATGTTCCTCGTCGGGTTCCGTAATCGTTTCAAAGTCATGCTGGACTGGCTCTGGAACTACATCTGGAAGACCCGCCGCTCACGACTGATTACCGGCGATCCCCAGGTCCATATCAAACGCCTGTACTCGGAACGACAGAAACGCGAAGAAGAAAAACGCCGCCGGCTGCTGCATCGTCATAAGGACGAGGAGCAGTAAACCTACAAGGGAACTTCCGTGAATTACCTGATGGCACTCGTCGTGGCCGGCCTGTTGATCCTGGGAATGTTCCTGTTTCGCTGGGTGGTCAGACATGCATTTCGACAGGAACTGCAGCAGCGCGGTGGAGACCTCTCACGGGAACAGAACTATGGGATGGAAGTTCCTTCCGGCGTCCTCATCTGGTTGAGTCTGACAGACTTCCTGTATGTCTTTCGAATTCCGATTTCCCTGCTGATCCTGGTGTGCGCACTCGGCTGCGCCTGGTATTGTGGAAATTGATGAAACCAGTTGAAATTAATTTCACTGGAGTGAAGACAGAGTTAAAGTAACTCTGCCTGCAAACACGTCACGAATATTTGAACCTGAGGAGAGACAATCATGGAAAATTCAAATCAGGAAACTGAAATCGGTCAAAAAGCAGTTGCCACCGCAGGCCTGGTTTACTTTGGATCAATTACTACCGGATTTCTGGGGATAGTGGGGGCTGTAATCGCGATTGCTAATAACCAGAGTGCCGGTGGATTACACCTGCTGGCCTCCGCATTTGCCTTTGGTCTTCTGGCCAATGCACTGTATCGGCATTAACCCCCCCTTGGCCTGCGGTCGGGTTACTCTATATCCTGCTAAGGCGTATCCGCCAGCAGATCGGTTGAGTCTTCTTCCGGATCGCGGGCCTGTTGGCTCTGGCGTTTGATGTCGTTGTATTCGTTGGTCAGTTCCCCTTCCGCCTCCGATACCGTCTCTTCGTCCATCAGATTGACGGGCCGCGATCGGGCAGGCAGCCGCGCGGGAGCCGGCTCCATGGGGAGGCCCTGTTCCGCCTCCTGCATCTGAACTGGTACTCCCTGCGGGAAGATGACTTCGCGGGCGTCGTCGGGCATCGAGAATCCCTGTTCTTCAAACGCCGTCTTGACCTGACGCATTAACGCGGAATTGACTTTGAGCACGCTGTGCTTATGTCCGTCGATCCAGTAATACAGGCGCAGATTGACGGTCGAGGCGGCCAGGTTCTCGACCAGCACTAGAGGCTCGGGATCATCAAGCACAGCCGGGTGCTGTCCCAGCGTCGTTTTCGCGAGTGTCTGCGCCTCGATGAGCGGCACGTCGTAACCTACGCCGATGAGGAAGTCGAGCCGGACCTTGGGATTCGAGGTGAAGTTCTCAATCTTGCTCTTGTAAATGATCGAGTTCGGAATCTGAACGTGATTGCCCTCCAGTGTCATCAGCAGGGTACCGCGGGTATTGACCCGTTGAACAAAGCCTTCAACCCCTTCGACCTCGATCAGATCACCATAGCGAAACGGATTCTGCATGCTGATCAGAATACTGGCCAGGAAGTTTTCTGCAATGTCCCGGAAGGCGATCCCGATGATTAATCCAATCAGCCCGGTCCCACCAATCACGGTAGTCGCCAGTCGCGTCAGACCGGAAATCTGCAGCACCAGGTAGATGCCGAACAGCAGGACCATCAACAGCAGTCCTTTGCGCAATACCCCTTTCAACAGCTTGTTGTCTACGCGGCTCAGAAGCGTCCGATCCGCCACCCAGCCGCAGAGCAGCATACTGAGCCAGGTCAGCAGTAGTATTAACAGTGCCATGATGATGGTCGGAATCGCACGCACTGTGTTCCGCAGTATTTCCCGCATAGGCAGGAATGACGCGCTCATGTCCCACAGGGGCGGCTGTCTGACTTGAATCCGGTTAACTACCGCCACGACATCCTGAGTATTCCGCGCCAGTTCCCCAGCCCAGGTGCGGTACTTTTCATCGTCAGTCGTTCCCGTGAGAAAGGCGACTCCTTCATCGACGTCTACTTCCGGTTCGGTAAACCATTCTGTCGCTTCCAGAATGTGCGTCAGTCGTCGCGAAATATCTGCATCAAGGGCGGCTGGCGTGACATTCACCGCTTTCGGAGCAGGCACCGTCTCTTCGGCTGGTTGCGGTTCCGCGGGCGCTGATTCTGCCGGTTCCTGTTCCTGACCCCTGCTGACCGACGGACCTCCTGCCACCATGCTGAGTATGAGAAAGAACCGAATCAGTGCAGGCATGGAGAACTCCCGTCTATGAAGTGTAGGGGTGATGTCATTTTTGAAGCTGCTCTGCAGAACAGCCTCTCAATATTCAAAGCACATGCCGTACCATTGGCGCTGACTGGTTGCAGGCATTTCAGGCATGATCTACCAGGCAAAGCCGCTGGCTCTCTCTTAACGGCAGGATTAACTGGTCGTTGAACGCGCACCCTGATCGATCGTCAGGCAGGCAAAGGACTGGATTCTCAACCCGGATGAGACTGGGGAGACGCAGCGGTTGCTTCAGAATCAGAGAACCTGAACCAGCGGAAGAGTACAATCAGACAGGCGACCGCCAGCAGTGGTAATGAAAAAAACAAAATATCAGACCAGTCCGTCTGATGCTCCATGACTTTGTGAGTTGGGGGTGACGGCCCAAAGATCAGATCCAGAAAAATCATCGGGAGCAACGAGCACAGAGTCAGGATTCCCAAAGTGCCGACAAAGCGATGTTTTCCGGGTGGAGTATAAGTCGCCCAGGCACTCAGGCCAAAGAAGAGTGCCATACCAGTTACCGTTCCCGCCCCATAGGTGCGCCAGTAATTCAGATCAGCTTCGCGGTCCATTGCGGGGGAATTGTGCCAGAACCAGGAAAACAGGGTATAGCCGCCAATCAGGATGACGGGCAGCAGAGCACCTGTCGCGGTACCAATCACGCCGGCGATGAGCCCCCGTTTGAAGTTCATGATGACCCCTTGAGAAATCAGAATACTTCTCGATCACATCTACAGATTTCATTCTAAAGCCTGTAACCGTGCGACGAAAGCAAAAATAAAGCGAATGCGTTGCGAGTCGTCTATCCAGGAATGATTTGACTGACATCGATACCCGGATAGGATGAAGGGGTGCAGCACAACAGTGGTCGAAAACCAGACCAGGCGAAATCCCTTCCCGGGTAATACGGAGAAAAGATGATGAAACATGCTCTGATAACCTGTGTGATCCTGCTGACTGTCTGTGGTGGGCTTGCTGCTGCAGAGAAAGAGGAACTCTCGGCGATTCGACCTCTGCTCGGTCAGGGATTTGGAAACATCATCGAGATTGAAGGTCGGATGATGTATGAAGAAACAGGGCGTACAAAAGCCTGGCGAAAAAAGAAACGGATGCAGGTTCACAAAGTTGGCGATCAGAAACTAAAGAAGCCGGTCATGATCACGCTCGAAACATTTTCATTCGCGAGGACCCTGCTCCCGGCCAATGGAACTACCGTGCATCTTCGCGGATACGAGATCGGACGCTTTGGCGGAATTCCCGACAAAGCATTTGCTGATATCCCTCAAGTTGCGACAACCGGGTTTCATTTTGAGCATGTGTTTCAGGTCACTAAACTAATCAAGAGTGAGCAGCCCCAGAAGTAGGCTGTTAACTTTCGCCCTGCTATTTGATCATGTGAAAGCCGGGGTGCTGCAGCCAGTATTCCATAAATTCTGCATCTCCCACATGATAGAACTGGTTCAAGCCGTTGTGCTTGTCGTAGTAAATCTCATAAAGCGTTCCGCAGTAGTCAGTCAGCTTTCCCAGCGTCCAGCCAAAATCAATCAGTCCTGAAAGTTCACGGGCAAAGTACAGGCAGAGTTCTCCCAGAATCCGATGATCCTGCTCCGACTTGCACATGGCTGCGAAGCCGATCGAATCCTGCGGGATCCAGCCAATCACTTCCGGAACCGCTTCGTCGATGTAGATCTGGAGTGCATCGTCAGTTTCCGGTCCCTCTGTGTAAAGAAAGGGACGCCCTTCGATCGAGTAGTCGTACTTCCCATGAATCTGAGATGCAATACTCTCCAGATACAGAAAAATGTCGTTCTTTTGCACTTGAGTCAGAGGCTCAGGCAGGATAATGCCTGCAGCGGGACCTGCCATTGGTTTCTCCTGCTATCTGTAAATTGAGATGCACTTGATCATCGAGGAGCAGGACACAGTAACAGGGACGACAGGTTCGTTGGAAAAACTCTACTTCATCTGACTCAATACAACCTTATCGAACAGCTTGTCCGTCAGCAGTCGCTTCACGCGGGGTAATAGTTTGGCATCCATCGTCGTCGCGTAGCGGGTCTTGGGGTTTTTGGCCTCGATCGCTTTGATCACGGCGTTCGCTGTCCCTTCCGGACCCGGGCACTTGGCATACATCCCGCCGGTATATTTACGGAATCCGGAGACCAGAGGTTTGTAGTCTTCCGCGAGATCCAGGCTGTCGAGGGTACCAAAGGCGACTTCGTCGAATTCGGTTTTGACAGCGCCCGGCTCAATGATGACCACGTCAATTCCCAGTGGTTTGACCTCCATCCGCAGCGCATCTGAAAAAGCTTCGACGGCGTGTTTGGTCGAAGCGTACCAGCCCACCACGGCTGTTGAAATCTGGCCGACGACTGACGATGTATTGATGATAGTTCCCGAGCGTTGCTGACGCATCTGGGGAAGTACCGCCTGGATTAAGCGTCCCATACCGAAGACATTGACATCATACTGACGTTGAATCTCTTCCAGGGGGATGTCTTCAATTGTGCCGTACGAACCGTAGCCCGCGTTGTTGAACAGCACATCGATTCGCTGCTGTTCATCCAGAACTCGCCCCACTCCCGCTTTAACGGATTCGTTATCGGTTACATCCATGTGCATCACATGGGCGCCTTTGGCTTCCAGGTCCTGCATCCGCTCGACCCGCCGTGCTGCCGCGTAAACGGTATAGCCTTTTGCCAGCAGTTTCTCAGCAACCAGTTTTCCAAATCCGGCAGAAGCACCGGTGATCAAGACTGTCTTCATACTGTTCTGACTCCGTTCAGTTGAATTGCTTGTTGTGTTAGTCGCCGATCAGTCGCGTTTCGTACACGCTTTATCTCTGCCAGGCCAGTTCGAGGTCACCATCCACAAACCCGATGCCGACCGCGGCTCCGGACTTCAGCTTTTCAGCAGGACTCTGTTCTGTGTTGAGATAATTCTGAACCAGAGACTTCATGCAGGAGAGACACGCCTCCCACTCTGTCCCGGAGGCCTCAAGGGGAATATACAGCATTCGTTGCTCAGGCGTCCAGACCTCATCGCAGGCCCAGTCATCATCTTCAGGATCGAAACTCCCTGTGCCGACCAGGTCGATGCCAAACCTGATCTCCTCATCTCCCGCGGATTCATACAGATTAAAATGGAACGCTGCTACATCATCCGGAATGTCCTCAGCGAGCGCAGCGGTCAGCCAGTTGTTGAAGTCTTCGTTAAAGTCCATGCGGGTGAAACTATCTTTTGAAGGGAGGCAAACTTAAGAGGGGGACTTTGTGTGATCCCCGATTTACGCGTGATTTTATCGCGATAACATCGAACAACACAATCCGTTTATTCCCGGGAACTCGTATCGTCAGAAGCGAGTCGTTCTGCCTGCTGTTGTCGCCAGCGGGCCTGGTAGATAAAGTGCTCGATCTGAAAAGCCTCATAGAGTCCCGCGCGCAGCAGGTCAAATCGTTCCGAGTTCAAAGTCGTCTGTCTGGGATCATGATACGAGGGATAAGCGTTCTCGCCAGCGGTGTTACAGACACGATCATGTAATTTTGCCTTGAACCACCAGTGGCCGCCGTCCATCACGGCCATTTGTACGTCCTGCGGATGATAGTCGTCCCGCCAGTTACAGGTATCCAGCAGATCCAGGACAGCGACGAAGCGTTCCGTCTGCCCGTCAGAGGCGGGAATGCGACCTTCAATCAGCCCCGCAAATTCCCGGGTCCCGCGATAGCGCAGTTCTCCCTCTTTCAGACGCCAGGAATATTGGCCGCCCAGTTCCAGAGAGAATCCCAGTTCAAAACAGGGGTCGATCATGATCAGTGTTTTCTAAACTCTCGTTGAAGGATAGAACCAGCAGTTTATCCAGAGTAGGAAAAGGTTGCACAGGAAGATACACACAATCTTATTTTGACCTGAGTCATACAAAAGCGAAATGCCTTTATGAGATTATTGTTCCTGCAGTGATTTACTTCAGTGCCTGCTAACTCACTGGTTCATCTGCATTTAATAATTGGCTAATACTTCTCGAGGCATGCTCTTCGATAAAAACATGACATTCTCCTTGAATGAGCAGGCTGATGAGTTAGGATCACAAACGTGATTCTTGAAAGCAGGCACGTTCTTTCTGGAGAATGATGATGGATAGAATCGCCTTAAGTCTCATCGCTGTTCTACTGATTGGTTTCGCTGTTCTGCTGGTAACCCCTCAGGATCAGAAATCAACCAGCACGCAGACCGTGAAACTCCAGCGGCATACGATCGAGCTGGAACGAGTGGAAAATGTACGCGTCACGCCGAACGGGACCCTGCGCTTTTCGCACAACAACGGAAACCACCTCCAGCAGACCCAGTACTTCATCAATCTCTACGCTGGCAATGTGACAGTAATCCAGGATGCTGAGTTCGCCCGGGATCGAATTCAACTCACCGATACCCTTGTCGGCGGTCTGCAGATTACCCTGTCCCGTTCTCACACACTGGAGCTGGATTACCTCGAAGCGCCGTACGAGGCCCCGGTTCATAATTTTAGTGAATTGTTTTCAGAAGTGTCTGCTCACAGCCATTAAGTGCCATCCTTTTTGTGCTGCCTGTTTTGCCGGTGGAGTGCATCCAGGATGCCCTCTTTCCAGAATTCTCTCGGCTCTTTTGACGCCAGTCCCGGATAGGTCCGTTTCATAATCGAAAGCACTTGATCTGCTACTGGATCGAAAAAGGCCCATCCACCATCGTGTGGTTCCAGTACATTCCAGTGAGACAAGGGAACATCGATCAGGAGCTTCACCATTCCAGAACTGGATTCGAGGCTGAAAATGGCACTGTCTTCCGGGAGCCCTCTCTTTCTGCAGCGATGCCATGAATTCGGATCGAGCAGAAGCTGACATAGTAATTCCAGATCATCCGCAATGAGCTTACGCGGTTCCGTAATCTCGATCCATCTGTGTTGCTCCCGGAGCTCATCGGGTGTTTCAGGATCAAGCAGCGTACACATCCCGCTGTTGACATTGCGCAGGCGTTTGATGGTCTCTTGTGTCAGAAATTCCTTGATGTCTGGCATAGATATTTGTCTCTGAACAGGCTCGCTCCGTAAATCCGGGCAATGTTTCTTTTAATGCAGATATCACAGCTGCGAACTTTTCTCGCCGCGGAACTGTCATCTGGTTGAGAGCAAATTCAAATCAACGGTTCCAGTATAAAGCAGAGGCGATATGCTTGCCGTGTGTTTAGAAGAATTTTTCAGAACCGGCGTCCTGGGAGAGATTTCACTGGGGATGTCACGCGAGTCTGTTAGCTCTCTGCTGGGACCACCCGATTTGTGGGGACCATCCAATGCGAAAAATGTTGAGACCGCAACGATCTGGAAGTATGGCGACATCGAATTCTATTTCAGCCGGGCGGATCAGCTGTTTCAGATCTTCAGTGATGATTTTGAGATCCCCACGGGCGGAAAGACGCTGCACATCGATCCCTGGGTGATCCACGACAAAATGCTGGCAGACACACTTAAGGCTGCTTTGAACGCAGCTGAGATTCCCTATTCCTTGTGTGATGTACCTGCACTACCCGGAGTGATTGAGATCGTCACTGCAGGTAACGTCCGCGCGATGTGCCGCATTGAACGTGAGCCCGATGACGAGTTTCAGGAACTTGGTTTGCGCAGTTTCTGTCTGCGAGATTGAGATCAGGGACTATCTGTAGAACTTGCATCGAAATCCAGTTCAAATTTTCTGGTAAAACGGGAGTCTTCCGTCAGACATGCCAGGTGCTTTAAGAGTTCGAGACGAGGATCATCTGAGAACGGGGCATCGAGGAGACTCAAGTTGTAAACAATAGTGACGGGTTCGGAACCATCTCCTGAGATAATAGCCATTGCAGCGGGGCATCCATCTCTGATTCGTTGTTCGATCCGAATCGGTTGTTTTCCCCGTTGAATTGATTCTTGAATCAGCTGTCGTAATGTTCCACTCTGATCGGGAGTCAAATCTTTTTCATGAGGAATCACTTCACTCCAGGGGGGATATAGAAGCGTAGAACTGGAACCTCGTGTCTGTGAGCATCTGAATTTTAAAGATCGATCTACATGCTGGGAGAGGCATGCCCAGAAATGAGAACCATGAGGCAGTATGCGCGCCTTTAAGATACATCGGATTTCTCCCGGCTGGAGTTGCTCTTGATAGTATCGGATATACTGGGGGATGTTCCACCGCCCATACCGACGATTCAGTTCGTCAATGAATTCAGAGCCTCTCCATTCAGAGAGAAGCTTTGAAAACGAACCGATTATCAGAGGGATGAGGATAGCTGCCAGAAAGCTGAGAAGTATCCCCGGGAAGATATGAGTAACGATGACGCGGAAAATGAGAAACCAGGAAATGATGATCAGTAGCAATGAGAGGGGAAAACTTAATTGAACGAGCGCTTTCTCAAATGAATTGCGTTCTGCTTTCTTCAATAGTTCTGCGGTAGGTGTGTCTGTCAGTTTTTTCATTTACTGATCCGGTTTGAAGGTTAGCAGGAAGTCGAAGCCACACACTTCATCCTTTCACCAGGCCCAGCGAACGCAATCCTCGTTTGAGAGGCCGTACCCATTGCGAGATGAAGTAATACTTGAGCGCCCCTTTGAGATTGTACCGCCAGACCAGTTCTTCTTCATCCAGGTAATAAGCGTCTGAGTGTTTGACGAGTTGCTCGGCCTGCTTTTTCCGGATTTGAAAATAGCCGGCCACAGGATTGTCAGCCTCGAAAGGTTCGATTGCAATTTCCTCCAGCCGCGCCTGGTGTTTCTGGTACAGGGCCTCGAACTCGTAGTTGGACCAGGTCGACTGTTCCAGCACGCCGGAAATGTCCTGTGCCCCGATCTCGTTGGTGGTAGCCAGTACGCGTCCATCAGTTGACTTAGTGAAGAACCAGATCGCTTTGTTCGGTATATTCAGGATCGTACCACCACTGACGGTGGCGATGGTTGAACAGTCGGGTGTGGTCCAGAAGTCAAAACGCACTTTATACATCTGGGCTTTTCCAAAATGACAGAGGCAGCCATGATCAAAGCCGAGCCGAAAGGCTTCGCTGTTCGCTTTGGTTGCGGCCTGGACCGGGGGATATTCCTGACCCGGATCTGGAAAATAGAAGGGTTGGATCGACTGCTTCTCCCAGAGGCAGACCCCCACGATCATAATGAAAAAGCCACCCAGCAGGATGCCGATCGCGGCCAGCGTTAACAGAAAGTCGTCCATCACCCTCGCTCCCCGGAATGAACCAGTCATTGTTCAGTCAATGTGCAGCAACAGCTTATACCGTTACAGACTGGTATCAAATGAAAAAGGACATCGAATCAATGATTCGATGTCCTTTTACAGTTTTAACCAAAAAGCGAGGCCGACGGGACTTGAACCCGCAACCCCCGGATCGACAGTCCGGTACTCTAACCAATTGAGCTACGGCCCCTTTCAGGTGGTCGGAAATGATAGGCGATCATTTTGGTGATTGCCACTCATTCGACACAAAATTCATGAGAATGTTCGAAAATTTTCTCACAAAACTGAAATGCAAACTTTCTGAGTCAGCTTTCAGTCTCATCTCAATATAACGCGACTTTTGGTGGTCGGCAAGTCTCATGAGAGTCGTATCTTAGGAATCGGAATTCTTACCCGCACGCATCACAAAATCCTGCCGGGAATCGACCAGAATCTGAAAGTTCCAGCCCACCGGAAGGTCAGCCTGTGATAGTTGTGCGGTAAAAATCATTTGCAGCGGCAACGCTGGCCCCGGGGGTCAGCTCGTAACCCGCCTGCAGCAGGCAGAGTTCCAGAGCCGAGAGGAACTGCAGCACGTTCGTATTACAGCTGCTTTCACCCATCAGACCAATCCGCCACGTTTTGCCCTTCATGGGGCCCAGGCCGCCGCCGATCTCAATTCCGAACCACTTGAGCAGTTGACCGCGGATGGTCGCATCGTCGATACCATCCGGAATTTTGACGGCGTTCAGCATCGGTAACTGGTGATCTTCCGCAACGGCGAATTCAACTCCGATCGCCTTCAGACCTGCTTTAAGGGCACAGTGATTGGAGTAATGCCGCGAAAAGCGGTTTTCGAGCCCTTCTTCGAGGACGAGCCGCAGCGCCTGATGCAGTCCGTAATTCATGTTAATCGGTGCAGTATGGTGATAGGCTCGCGAGTCTCCCCAGTAAGAACGCACCATCGACATATCCAGGTACCAGCTGGAGACCTTGGTCTTGCGGGCATCCATGGCGGCGACCGCACGCGAACTGAAGGTTACCGGTGCCAGTCCGGGAGGACAGCCCAGACATTTCTGAGTGCCGCTGTAGGCAGCGTCGATGTTCCATTCATCCACTTTGACCGGCATCCCCCCGAGAGAGGTCACACAGTCAACCAGCAACAGAGCATCGGCTTCATGGACTGCTTCCGAAATCTCTTTCAGTGGCTGAGCAGCTCCCGTGGATGTTTCCGCGTGTACGATTCCCAGTACCTTCGGCTTTTCTTTCTCCAGGACTTCTTTGATCTCCTCGACTGAAAAGACTTCTCCGAACGGGCGTTCGATCTGAACAACTTCAGCTCCAATCCGACCCGCCACATCCGCCATACGTCCGCCGAAGACGCCGTTGGTACAGACCACGATCTTGTCGCCCGCTTCGAGCAGGTTTACCACACAGGCTTCCATCCCGGAGCTGCCGGTCCCGCTGACTGCCAGCGTCAGTTCGTTCCGCGTCTGGAAGATTTCCCGCAGCATGTCCTGCACTTCATCCATGACTTTCAGGAAGTAGGGATCCAGGTGACCCACGGTCGGTGCGCCCAGTGCGGCCAGCACACTGGCAGATACATCACTGGGGCCAGGGCCCATCAGAGTGCGACGGGGAGGATGGACGGGAGGATGCTGGTGATGTTCGATACTCATGATTGGTACTCGTTCAGGTTAAATGGAACGCGGTCAGGTCTCTTAACGACGATACTCCAGGTGACTCATTTTTTTCCAGTCACCAGGCGACTGATCTGTTTAAATTCTTCGGTGCCTGCCACCTCGCACCATTCAAACAGAATTGATTCAGTAGTAGTAATGCTGGCCCCCGAATTCTCCATCCGCTTGAGGGCAATCTCCCAGTCGAGCTGATTCCGACTCGCAACCGCATCGACGGGAATTGTCACGCGATATCCCAGCGCAAGCAGATCAAGGGCCGTCTGCTGCACACAGATATGTGCCTCAATGCCGGTCAGCACGACTTTGGTTCTACTGTCAGACATGTTGGCAGCAGCGCCCCAGCCCAGACACTCACTGGCACTGAAATGGAGTTTTTCCTGCGGAGCAGGCAGCATCTCTGCCAGCTCGGGAACCGTCGGTCCCAGCCCCTTGGGATATTGCTCACTGCAACTTAATGGTATCTCAAACAGCCGGGCTGCCTGGATCAGTTGCTGAATGCGTGCCACCAGTTGATCCCCCTGGGGAATGACGGGCAGCAGTTTTTCCTGAACGTCCACGACGACCAGACGGCATTCCTGATGCGAAAGCAGATCGATACTGCGGGGAAAAGAACGGGCTGATTCTGTCATGAACGGACCTGACTGGCATTAAACAGGCGGTGCAGAAATTGGAAAGCCAGCCGGTCGAAATCCCGACTCCACTTTCGGATCAAGTCCTGCGCTGGTAAAATTCAGAGTTGAAAAGTGTACCCTAACAAAATCCCGATCTGTAGTGAAGCATATGACTCATCAGAAATCGTTCACGTCGATTGTCCCCAGGCAGGTCTGCCTGTCAGTTGTATTGATGCTGCTGTTAAGTGTCAGTTCTCACGTGGTCATCGCCCAGCAGCAACAGCAGCGGAAATTGAAAAAAACATCAGGTGTCGTGGCCAGTTCAGACCTGGGGGAATTTGGGGACGTTCAGATCTTTGAGCGGAGTAAGGTGATCTTACCGCCAAATCTTTCCGGAACGATGCTGGATCGCGTACATCAGGGCTTTGTTCCCGGTAAGAAATCAACTTGGATGCAGGATCGGCTGGCAGAAATCGAACAGGCCCAGAAAGAGAAGGCAAAGCAAGCGGAAGAAGCAGCACACATCCGCTTGTTGAAACAGTTCGTGGATGAACTCGTGTTGATCACACCAGGCAAGGGGAATTTTCCGAAATCTTTCAAGATGGGCTCCGAGAAGGGAGAGCCTTCTGAAAAGCCTGTACATGAAGTGACCTTCACTGAAGATTTCTGGATTTCAAAATACGAAGTTCCTCAGAATCTGTATGAAGCCATCATGGGCCGTAATCCGAGTCGCTGGAAAGGTCCCCGCAATTCCGCGGAAATGTTCGACTGGAAGACCGCCAATGTGTTCTGTGATCAGCTGACACTTCAGCTCCGTAAGCACAGACTGATCAGGAAAGATCAAATGATCCGCCTGCCCACCGAAGCAGAGTGGGAATACTGCTGTCGGGCCGGCACCGACACTGCCTACAGCTTTGGAGATCAGGCTCAAAAACCGGGTGAAATGGGAAAAGAAGCCAGTCTACTCGATCCCTATGCCTGGCATACGGGAAATGCAGCCGGCAATGATCCTCCCGTTGGGGCACTCAAACCAAATCCCTGGGGGCTGTACGACATGCACGGCTATCTCTGGGAGTTCGTTGCCGATCCCTGGCACGATAATTATCAGGATGCACCCACGGATGGCAGTGTGTGGGATACGATGCAAGAGAATCCACACCGCATTGCCCGGGGCGGCGCCTGGACAGATCGCTATGACCGGCTGCGATCCGCTTATCGGGCGAAGATCACACCCGAAACAATCAGTCCTGCACTCGGTTTACGCTGCGTAAAAGCCAGAAATGCAAAAGTGAAAAAATTGGAAAACTAGTCCCTGCGAATTGCAGGGGCACTGCAGCGGTGATACCCTTTTAATTAATTCAGATAGCTGGCAAAGAAGAAAATCGAAGTTTTGCTTCAGGGCAGGTTCCTGCCTGGGTCTGGTCCGGCGGTCCGTATCCATTCGTTTCTGTAATTTTAGAAGTAAGTAATTAGGCGAGAAAGTTGATCTCCCATGAGTTCAGAACAACCTTCAACTGAAGAAATCAAAACCAGCGAAGCGTCTGCAGAAATTCAGGCCTCTTCCGAACAGCAGCAGCCAGCCGAAAGCCAGCCTGCTGAACAGCAGGAAACAGAGTCTGCATCAGCAGAACAGGCTTCCGCTTCAGCAGAACCTGCTGCTGCGGAAAGCGAAGCCGCAAAGCCGGAACGCAAAGTTCAGTTGAATCCAAAAGTGGATCCCGCGCAGTTCAAAGCCATTCCTTCAGCTGGCGCCACACCAAGTGCACCCGTTAAAAAAGACGATGCTGAAGCTCAAGCTGAAGCAGAAGTCGAAGTGACTCAGGAACAGCTCCAGGAAGCAGCCATGATGCAGATTGCAGAATCTGCTAAACCGGTCGATATTCCAGATGACGTCGATGACATCGGCGATGATCTGGAAGCGGAACTGGCAGCAGCCCTCTCTGGTCAGGGAGCACAGGAACTTCCCAAGTCATACAGCGAAGAAGAAGCTGCCGCAGACGCCGCTGCTGAAAAACCAGCCACCACTTCAGGCAGTTCGGAAGAAGGACTGGCGGAAGGCGATCGACTCAAAGGAATTGTGGAATCGATCAACAACGACGATGTCTTCATCGATCTGGGAAGTCGGGCACTCGGAACTCCCGGCATTGTTCCCCTGCGACAGTTCGGCGATAAAACCCCCGAAATCGGACAGGAAGTCGAAGTCAAAGTTACCACAGTCAAAGAGGCTGAAGGTCTGATTCAACTCTCCCTGCCCCGCGGACATCACAAACCCGCCGGAGACTGGGATGCTGTCGCCGTCGGACAGGTGGTGGAATGCGTCGTCAACAAATCGAACAAAGGCGGCCTGGAAGTCAACGTCGGCAGTCTGCGAGGATTTCTGCCCGCCAGCCAGGCCGATCTGTATTTCGTGGGCGACCTCGAACCGTTTGTCGGTCAGAAGCTGACCGTGCAGATCACCGAAGTGAATCCCAAGAAACGCAACCTGGTGGTCAGTCGTCGCAAGTATCTCGAATCAGAACGCGAAGAAATCCAGAAGGAACTCTGGGAAAAACTGGCCGTTGGTCAGGAACTGACTGGAACCGTGAAGAATATCAAGGACTACGGTGCCTTCGTCGATCTGGGGGGCATCGATGGCTTCCTGCACATCGGCGAGATCAGCTGGAACCGCATCAAGCATCCCAAAGATGCGCTCAGCGAAATGCAGAAGATCAATGTCAAGATCCTCAAAATTGATAAGGAAAAGAACCGCATCAGTCTGGGCATGAAACAGCTGCAGCAGGATCCCTGGCAACTGGCCGAAGATCGCTACGCCACCGGTTCTACAGTTACCGGTAAAGTAACACGTACGACAGATTTTGGTGCTTTCATTGAGCTGGAACCGGGACTCGAAGGGCTCGTTCACATCAGTGAGCTCGACCATCGTCGGGTCAAACGCGTTACCGAAGTGCTGACGACAGGCCAGGAGACGTCCGCGAAAGTTCTGGAAGTCGATCCGAACCGTAAGCGAATCAGCCTTTCACTGAAAGCGTTGACCGAGAAACCGGAAGACGCGGTCGCAGCTCAGGAAGAGGAATCTCAACCTGCATACGAGCGGAAACGCAAAGGTCCGCTACTCGGAGGCAACGCCGATGATACCAGTTCTGGTTCAGGCGGTGGTGGCCTGTTCGGAAATCCGGATGACTATAAATAAGTCATTCTTTCAAGCGTAAAACAAATGAAAACGCCGTCTGTTCTTTAATCGAACAGACGGCGTTTTTTATTTCAAATGACTTCAACTCGCTTTGAAGCGTTGAGTTGATTCAGCTCAGATCACGACTGATTCGAGCAACATTCGCAGTTTCCGAAGTTCCAGAGCACGGTCCACACCATTCAGGAGTGAGGGCAGCAGTTCTACCGACAGGAACTGATGATAGTTTTGACGCTCCAGCATGCTGATCATTCTGCTGTAGTCAATTTCTCCCAGTCCCACCGGGACCTGTACCTGATCGCTGGTGGAATCCCGCAGATGCACATGGCAGACATAAGGGAACACCATATCATAGGATGTATTGCTATAGGGACCGCAGGTGTAATAGCTGGGGTCCAGGGTCAATCCCAGGCCTTTGACGGACTGACAGAGTTCTGTTGCAGTGCGCGGGTCTTCTGTAAGTTGACCGGTTTTGGTTTTGATTGACAGTCTGATACCGTCACGACTGGCGATCTTCAACAGCGCTTTCAGACGATCGATTTCCGAATTGAAAGGCGTCCCCAGCGGAGAAGCAGGGATCGTGATCTGTGCGATCCGCAGTTGTTTGGCGGCTTTGCACAACGACTGGAAGGCCGTCGGTTCGATATCGTTTTCCAGACAGAAGGCGATTGGCGTTAAGCGGGTCGCTTCCCGGAAACGTGAATAAAAATCCTCTGGCGATCGAGAGACCTCTGATGGTTTCAGGTGATCACTCTCTTCGTCCATCCAGATCTCGATCTTATCGTATTCCAGATCCGTCAGTCGTTCACAACTGACTTCAAACGATTCATCTGAAAAACAACGTGATGATGCAGCTACAAACACGCCGAACACTCCCTTGTTGGCAAAGAACAAAGCGAAATGAGCACTCCGTCACTGACGATGGTCTTGCCTGAAAACTCAAACTTGTAAATGACCCAGACTCTCTATCTTCCATAGGGGCTGATAGAGAGTAGGAAACTGTGATAATTTATCCCGGTTTTGACGATTCTGCAAGGTCGATCAGATTTGAATATTACACTGGTTTTCCAATTCTTGGGGATTTTAACTATTGTTTGGTGCACGCTGGCCGATAAAAGAAGTAAGTCATTTGCTGGCGCATATCCTGTATCTCTCTCTCAGGTCGCCGGCAGCAGCTTTCGCAGCAGGTAACAAATTGATCATAGACTGAGTGAAAATTGAGTTTCGCTCAAAACAGGAAACCAGGGGGGAAAGGAAGCCAATGAAGCCTCACATGTTATGTAAAATGGCCGCTTGTCTGATTCTGCCACTGTTTGTGGGATGTTCGAATAGTCAGGTCATTCGGGGTCAGTCGGCTGATGGAGAATTCCTGATGCAGCAGCAGGCTCAAATGATGCAGCATCAACAGGCAATGCACCAGCAGTACGCCGGCCAGCAGGCTCCAATTCAGCAGATGGGACATCGTCGGCATGGTGGATACTGCCCTCCCGGCTACGGTAATGGCGGCTGGAAAACCGGTCACAAAAATACCTACCATTACAACAAACGCCCTAAACATTACCAGACCTATAAGTACGTTCCGCCCGCGGCTGTCTATCCTCAGCAGAATCAGCCCCTGGGAATCGTCCAGTATCCTTACTACACCCACAAAGGACCGGATGACTTCTTCCTGAAATAAAAACAGGCTGAACGAAAACCAGATTCATCAGAGCTGATCGAGTGCAAACCCGGTCAGCTCTTTTGCATTTCAGGGGAAATTGGGAATGAACCAGTTTGACGTTTTGGGATATAATCTGTCTGACGCAGGCTGACTGCTGCATGGAAATGTGAATCCCGGTAACACCAGATTGTGAACAGCTCCGCATATGAATACTGAGAAACCCCAGAGTGCTGATGTCGTAAGAGCAATTGAATCACTGGCCCCGGATGATTACGGCCGGATGACAATCCCCTGTGAGGTTGACGAAGAACTCCACGAACAGATCAAACTGGCCCTGATCTGTGAACCCCGCACCAAACTGCTGCTGAACCAGTTCGGTTTTGACAGCCTCCTGCGGTTTATCGAACGCAAGTCCTCTGAATGTCTGCGCGATCCTGAATTCGAACATTGTCGGCAGGCTGCACAGGCGCTGGAAGTTCTCCTGTTTCAGCCGGACTACGACGAACATGTGGTCGAAGTAGCCCTGGCACTGATTCAGGATTCCTATCAGCGACTGGAACCACCCCGCGCGGGGTTTGAGCCGGGCGAACTGCCCCTGTTCTGTGCCGCCTGGGATCGTCTGGGATCACAGCCGCATAGCGAAAATCACAGCGCGGAACACCATTTTCGGGTTGGCGAAGACCAGGATGGACCGCGGTATATCTGCTACTGGTAAGCCGGGCCGCTCACTTTTGAGTGAGCGGAATTTCCAGCTGTGAAGGCACCGGTTTCACCGTTTTGCGATGCTTCTCCGCAGCCGCTTTCAGTTGTTTGATGACCTCGGGATGATCCTTGGCGACGTCGTACTTTTCGGAAGGATCATGCTCCAGGTGGTACAGTACCGGCGGATCATGTTCCTTAAATGGTTCCCGGCCGTAAGCGGGTTTGGTGATGAAATGTGCTTTCCACGGTCCTTTGCGGATCGCCATCAGTTTTGTGCCGCGATAATAAACCATTTCATCGCGCGGGCCGGGACCGCTCTGCGTCAGAACCGGAGTGAGGTCGACACCATCAACAACGCGATCTGTGGGGACAGTACCACCTGCAAGCTTGATTGAGGTCGTGAAGATGTCCATCGTGCTCCCCTGCTCCTGGGAGACCGTTCCCGCAGGAATATGACCGGGCCACCAGGCCAGTGTCGGCTCACGCATGCCCCCTTCCCAGGTGCTCCCTTTACCATCACGTAACAGGCCGGCTGAGCCTCCCTGTGCGTCAAAAATAAGCCACGGACCGTTGTCGCTGGAAAACCAGACGATCGTATTCTGGTCCAGTCCCTCATTGCGCAATGTCTGCAGCACCTGACCGACGCTCCAGTCAATCTCCTCAATGACATCACCATACAGGCCCCGTAGACTTTTATCCGCAAAATCAGTAGAGCGGAATAGCGGCACATGCGGCATATTGTGGGCCAGGTACAGGAAGAAAGGCTGCTTCTGATCCTGTTTGATAAACTTGATCGCTTCTTCGGTATAGCGTTTGGTGATCGTGGTCTGATCGGCGGGTTGTTCCACGATATCGGTGTCCCGCATCAGGGGGACGTTCCAGTATTTGACCTTCGGATCGAGGAAGATCTTTCGACCCATCTTACGATCAGCGACCCGGTCCATATCGTTCGAATAGGGGATGCCGAAATAGCTGTCAAATCCATTGCTGGTCGGCAGGAATTGAGGCAGATGACCCAGGTGCCATTTACCGACACACGCCGTGCGATAGCCGGCTGATTTCATTGCTTCTGCCAGTGTGACTTCACTGGCCGGAATACCGCCTCCTGAATCGGGAAACAGCACACGGCGTTTATCACTGCACATCCCTGAACGAATGGGATAGCGCCCCGTTAATAAAGCGGCTCGACTGGGAGTACATACCGGAGCGGCAGAATAAAACTGGGTGAATTTCATTCCCTCCTCCGCCATCTGATCCAGATGAGGAGTTTTAATTGTAGGGTGCCCGAAGCAGGCCAGGTCCCCATATCCCAGGTCATCCGCATAGATCACAACCACATTCGGCTTTGATTCTGCATAAGCAGCATTGATTTGCATGAATGCGGCGAGCAGGGCAAATAGGGGGAATGAAAAGATAGGGTTCATTCGACGACTGAGTGCGCTTCGTGTCATGTAACTGGCTCTCCCGGAAGGGGTTTTGTATGCAAAGTGTAGTAGCGGAATTACTCGATTGTTCACTCCTGAGAGGGAAAGTGCAACCAGAAATCGGGCATTACTTATGTAAAACTTTGCGGGTTATGCCGATAACTCCTTCAGATACTAATACTTCATGTCCGAAATATGAAGAAGGGGCTTCGCGCCTCCCGGTGGAAAATAGCTACAGGCTCACTCATCAGACGCATATACAGAATTGAGGCTGACTCGATATGGAACAGGATCACCAACCAGCGACCATCTCTCCTGCAAGCGGAAAAGACTGGAGATCACTGCAGCACCAGGAATTTGTCGAACAGGTCGATCTTTTGATTCGCACCGCTCACATGATCCGCACGGCATTGAATAACAGTTTTGCCCACCTGGAGATTAACGAAGTCCGGTATGCTGCCTTGAAGGTGATTGA
This sequence comes from Gimesia chilikensis, assembly GCF_008329715.1. GTDB lineage: Bacteria > Planctomycetota > Planctomycetia > Planctomycetales > Planctomycetaceae > Gimesia > Gimesia chilikensis. Next base: position 87,541 of record NZ_VTSR01000018.1, read on the forward strand.
CGCCATTCGTGAATCCGGCTGCTCGCAGTCGGAACTGGCACGCAAGCTGGGCCAGTCTGAATCCAACATCTGCACACTGATCGAGCGGATGGAAAGTGATCAACTGGTTGTACGCCGACAGTCTCAACAGGATCGTCGAAAACGGGTCCTGCAGGTGACAGAAGCAGGCTACCTGATTCTGGAACGTGTCAAAGAGTACCACGGCAACGTTTCGCAACGTCTGCTGGCCGCTTTATCTCCGGATCAGCGGCGTCAATTAACCGGGATGCTGCAGACATTACTCAAAGCAGCCCAGGTTCAACGTTCGCAACGGGAAACAGTACGTACCGTTGCCGACTCCCCTGCCCCTTATGCCTTACGTGATATTCCTGCCGCCTGAATGGAAAGAGGATCTTTCCTGTCAGGACCACGGCTTTTGATAAACTCAGTGTCATGGATGCTCTTAAATGAGTCGCGCAAAATTCAATCCCCAATGTGAATCACTCAGAACAGCCCTGGCGGTGGCGCTACTGGCGGGTCTGTCCCTGATTCAGGTCGGCTGCTCACCCACGTTCTGGGCTGATCAGGCCAATGCGGATTCGTATGAAATTCTGGCAGAAAAAGCCGACGACCCAGCCTGGGAAGTTCCCCGCTATGACGTCGAGCCCGATCCGCGCAGTCGTTTCTATGATCCTTACGATCCCAATCACGAACCGCTGCCTCCCGATGACCCTGCTGCTAATGTTTACATGCACTGGTTACAGTGTAAAAAGGGTTACAAAAGCTGGCACAAATTTGGTCGCGCACTCAGTATCGAAAACCCGGACTGGCTCGTGCAGTACGGTATCTCTCCTGAATTAAGTGCAGAAATGGCAGCAGCCGGGAATTCGCTGCCCGGTACCGAACTGCCTGCGCTCGAAGAAGTCACGCTGCAGGAAGCCATCGACATCGCGAACATTAACAGTCGCGAATATCAGTTCCAGATTGAAAACCTCTTCCTGTCGGCTCTCGATCTGACATTCGGGCGATTCCAGTTTGACGTGAAGTATCTGGGAGTCGGAGGACAGAATCCACAGGTCGATCTCAATCGGCGTCGCCTGTCTAACGGAACGCAGGAACTGGACCTCTCCAGTCGCATGGGCGTGAACCAGGTACTGCCCAGTGGTGCCCAGTGGGCAGTCGAACTGGCAAACAATACGCTCTGGCTGTTCTCTGGATCGAATCAGACCACTTCCGTGAGTGTGCTTTCATACTCGCTCGTTCAGCCGCTGTTGCTGGGAGCGGGAAGAAAGGTGGTCCTCAACAATCTAACCCAGGATGAACGTAACGTGCTCTATCAGACACGTACCCTGGCTCGCTTCCGTAAAATTTTCTTCACCGATACCGTGGGTGGCGGCAATGGCTTCCTGCAATTGCTGCAACAGTTGCAGGTGATCTATAACGAACGCGGTAACATCAAGCGACTCGAACGCCAGGTGGAAATTCTTCGCGCTCTGTCATCACAGAAACCCAAAGTGCAGCAGGAACGTCTGGAAGAGCTGCCTGAGAACTGGATCATTCCTCCGGCACTCGTTGAGAAGATGGAATACGATGATGAAAGTCGGATGCTTTCCTGGAAAGGCGAGATGAGTGCTGAAGAAGAAAAAATGCTGCTGGCACTCAGTGATGCAGATGCTTACCAGGCAACCGTCAATGAACTCATCTCACGCATTCGAACCGAAGTCGTCACGCTGGATGTCGCTCAGCTGGAAACACGGTTGGCACAATCGGTCAACCGTCTGCGTTCCATCGAACGTCAGTTCCAGGACTCACTGGGCAGCTTCAAAATCTTCATGGGACTGCCCCCCGATATGCCGATGAGCATCGACGAATCGCTGCTGAAACCATTCCAGTTGATCGATCCTCTCCTGCCGGAAATTGAACAGGAAATTTACGACTACGTAGCGGTCTGGGCAGAAGTCTATGTCGAAGACTGGGAAGATCCCAATTTAGTTCCTCCCACAACAGCGGACATGCTGAAAGTTGTCGATGGCCTGGAAAAGCTGATTAAAAAACTGCAGACGGACGCGCTGGTAACCCTCGAACAGGATATCGAGAACATTGACATGCTGCTCGGGCAAAATACTGAGGGTGTACCTGAAGACATTCTGGCCCTGCGAAAACGTCGCTTCGAGACCAATGAAGACCGGGAGCGGGTCCGCCAGAGCTCCGCGAATGATATACGCTTGTATTCAGGAGTGCGGAAAGAGATCCGGGAACTGCAGAGTCGCCTGGATGGTCTGAGAGGCTTTCTGAGTGAAGATAATCTTTCGAATGACCAGAAAAAGAAAATAATTCTGGAAATGGCTAACCTGCGGGAAGACATGCTCAGAATTTCACAGGGCTTGCAGGTAATCGAGATTGGACTGCGTGTGGAACTCATTACACTGGAACCATTTAACATGGATATCACCGAAGCGGTTCGCATCGGTCTGGATAACCGTCTCGACCTGATGAATGAGCGTGCTTTCGTGATGGATACCAGAAGATTGATGGAAGTGCGGTCTAATGAGCTCGAAGCGGTGTTAAATGTTGTAGTCGATGGAGACGTAAGTACTCCGCTCGGTAAAAACCGGCCTCTGGACTTCCGCGGTAGTCAGGCCAGTTTGCGGGCGGGGGTTGAATTTACGGCTCCATTGTCATTAGTACAGCAGAGAAATGCCTATCGGGAATCTCAAATCAATTACCAGCGACAACGTCGTGCCTTTATGGAGGCCCAGGATAACATCAAGTTTGACATCAGACGCAGCTGGCGACAGCTGAACGTGTTGCGTCAGAACTTCGAAACATCTCGGGTCCAGATCCGCCTGGCTGCCTTACAGTATGACAGTGCGGTGGAGGCCACTTCTGACCCTGCTCAGGCGGGGCGAAATCAGGGGTTAAACCTGTTAAATGCGTTATCATCGGTACTCGATGCACAAAACAGTTTAATCAGTAACTGGGTAAATTATGAACAAAACCGACTTAACATCTATCGAGATATGGGTATTATGGAGATAGATGCCAATGGCATTTGGGAAGATGATTTCTATCAACACCGCGCGGGAACGATAAGACCTACCAATGAGCACCGCCAACTCCCCCCAGAACCAACAAACTCAACAGGAATCACTGGAACAGAAGACATCCAACCAGTCGTCTTCCGACCAGCAGCAGAACTCAATGCACTCTCCACAGAAAACAAAACGACAGCGCAAGCTCCCTAAAAAGGGAACGCTTTTCCTCCTGACAATCCTGATCGCGGGAGCGGTAGTACTTTTGGTACCTGCAGTCCGCAGACCACTGTTCTCTGCCTTTTCCAGCGGACAGAAAAAGAACACCACGTATATCACCGATCAGGCGACACGCGGTGCATTCCGTGTGTCGGTTACGGAACGCGGTCAGCTCGACAGTCTGAATAACGTGACCCTGTCCAGTAAAGTCAAAGGCTTCACAACCATCATCAGCATTGTTCCGGAAGGCACAATGGTCAAAGCCGGTGAACTGGTCTGTGAACTCGATTCATCCACGCTGGTCGACAAGGAAAAACAGCAGCAGATTCAGGTGACACAGGCCGAGGCGGAACTCAAACAGGCCGATGAAAACGTCGAGATTCAGAAAACACAAAATGAGAGCGATGCATCTGCCGCCCAGCTGGAGTTGACCCTCGCAGAACTGGACCTGGAAAAGTTCCTGCAGGGGGAGTCACAACGTGACCTGAACCTCAAAGAAGGGGCCGTCACAAAAGCCCAGGAAGATCTGCAGCGGGCCGAAGAGAACTTCGAGTTCTCGAAACGTATTGCGAAAAAAGGCTACAAGAACCAGAACGACGTGGAAGCTGACCGCATCACGGTAGTCAAAGCCGAGATCGATCTGGAGATTGCCAAAGAAGATCTCAAGGTAGAACGGGAATACGTTCAGAAGCGAACCGAAACCGAACTTAGAGCCAACGTCAAAGAGAAAGAACGTAACCTCGATCGTGTGAAACGCCAGGGGATCGCCGCCCTTGCTCAGCTCGATGCCCGGCTTAAAGCCAGTCAGCTGACTTTTGAAGTCGAACGCAGTGAACTGGACCGGATTCGCGAACAGATCGAGGCCTGCAAAATGATCGCTCCTCAAAACGGTCAGGTTGTTTACGCGAATCAGAACAGCGGCCGCCGCGGTAGCGGTGAAGACGTTATCGAAGAGGGGACGGAAGTCCGCGAGCGTCAGGCAATCATTCAACTGCCTGACTTCTCCAAGATGAAAGTCGACGCCCGGATTCACGAATCAAAGATCAGCATGATCGAAGAAGGTCAGGATGTCGATATCCGCGTGGATGCCTTCCCCGAACAACGTTATGCAGGCACTGTAGATCAGGTCTCTTCCGTGCCGATCTCCTCCAACTGGATGCGTCCCGACCTCAAAGAATATAAAGCTACCATTAAAATCGTTCCCAATGGTGCCGACATTTCTAAACTCAAACCGGGCCTCACAGCAGAAATTGAAATCCGTATTGAAGAGCGGGATAACGTGCTGCAGGTTCCCGTACAGTCGGTCATCACAATCGGCGAACAGCGTTATATATTCGTCCTGACCCCTGGTAACACTCCTGTCCGACGCGAGATTCTGATCGGCCAGGCCAGTGATACCATGATTGAAGTGAAGGACGGCGTGGCTGCCGGCGAGGAAGTGATTCTCAATCCGCGAACCCACTTCGCAGATGAGTTGATCGAACTCGAAGAAAAACTGGCAATGGAAAAGAAGAAGGCACAGAAAGAAGGCGGCGCCTCTGGGGCTGCTGCAGCCGGTGCGGGTAAAGGTCCCGCTGCCGGAAAATCGCCAGGTGCTGCAGGAGCCAGCAAGAAACCAGCCGGCGGTGGTCAAGCCAGTGGTGGTTTCCTGAAACGCTTCGACAAAGACTCAGACGGAAAAGTGTCGAAAGAAGAAGCCCCTGATCGTCTTAAGGAAAGCTTTGACTCACTTGATACCAACAAGGATGGTTTCATAGATGCCGGCGAGGCCAGCAAGCTGCGTCCCCCCTCTGGTGGTGGCGGAGGTGGTGGACCTCGACCCGGGGGAGATCAGCGATCATGAGGCTGGCTGCTCAAGTTGTCGACCTCACCAAGTTTTATGATCTGGGCTCCGTGGTGGTGAAAGCGTTAAGAGGAGTCTCGACCGATTTTCCCGAGGGTGACTTCGTCGCCATTATGGGATCCTCGGGGAGTGGCAAAAGTACGCTGCTCAACCTGCTCGGTGCACTCGACCGACCTACCAGCGGACAGTACTTCCTGGGTGGACGCGATGTCTCCACTCTGGATGACGATGAACTCTCGCTGATGCGCAACGACATGATCGGCTTCATCTTCCAGTCCTTCAACCTGATCGCTCAGTATACGGTGCTGGAAAATATCGAAGTCCCCCTGCTCTACCGGGCCGGTTATCCCGCCATCGGACGCGAAGAACGCGAATGGTGCACCGAACTCGCCCGCATGGTCGGGCTGGGAGATCGTCTCGATCACCGACCCTTCCAGCTCTCCGGGGGGCAGCAGCAGCGTGTTTCGATCGCCCGGGCGCTTGTGAATGACCCACAGATTATTCTCGCTGACGAACCCACGGGTAACCTGGATTCCGCTACCGAAGAGGAAATCATGGAGATTCTCCATAATCTGAATGGCCAGGGACGTACCATTATTATGGTGACTCACGAACCCGCAGTCGCCAGGCAGGCCAAACGGCAGATCATGATGAAGGATGGTCTCATCGAAAGCGAGACCATTCAGGAACCCGTATTCTCGACCCACTAATCCCACATACCTTCTACATCGTTTCAAATTACTTCAGGCCGCTCGCATGACCCGTATCATTCGCATTGTCAGACTCGCTATGAAAAGCCTGCTGCTGCATAAGCTGCGGTCCGGCCTGACCATGCTCGGGATTGTGTTCGGCGTCTTCTCTGTGATCGCCATGCTGGCCATTGGAGAAGGTGCCAGCGCCCAGGCGCAGAAACAGGTACTCGAACTGGGGGCAACCAACGTCATCGTCCGTAGTATCAAACCACCGGACGAAGTCGCACAGACATCCAGCAGCGCCCGCGTTCTGCAATATGGTCTGTTACGCTCTGATTACAAAGTTTTGACGGAAACCCTGCCCACGATTGTCAACGCAGCTCCCATCCGGGAAGTCGATCGGGAGGTTCGTTTCCTCAAAGAAGCCATGAATGCCCGCGTCGTGGGTTGTACCGCCGAGTACATGGGGATGAATCACCTTGATCTGGCTGCAGGCCGTTTTCTCACCGCCAGTGATCAGAACAAACTACTCAACGTCGCCGTGGTTGCCAACGAAGTTGCTAACAAACTCTTCAAGTTTGAAAACCCGCTCGGGCAATCGATTCGCATCGGTCCCATGTTCTACACCGTTGTGGGAGTGACGAAAGACCGTACCGCTTCCGCAGCCATCGGCGGCAGCCTCTCCGGGCAGGACTACAACAAAGACGTCTACATCCCTATCAAAACGCTGCAGGCACGTGAAGGCGACCTCGATATCAAACGGCAGGCAGGCAGTATGACGGCCGAGCATATCGAATTGAATCAGATCACCCTGCGTGTAAATGACAAAGACACGGTTCTCCCCACCGCGCAGGCAATTCGGGAAACGCTGGAGCAGTCACATCCCCGCAATAAAGATTACGCGGTTGTCGTACCGCTGGAACTGCTCAAGCAGGCAGAACAGATCCGTATGATTTTTAACGTCGTGCTCGGGTCCATTGCCGCCATCAGTCTGGTGGTGGGCGGCATCGGTATTATGAATATCATGCTGGCCACCGTGACCGAACGCACCCGTGAAATTGGTGTCCGCCGCGCACTGGGAGCCCGTCAACGGGACATTGTCGAACAGTTCCTCACCGAGACGATCGTACTCGCAGGATCAGGCGGCCTCATTGGCGTCGCATTTGGTCTGCTGACCCCCGTCACCTTCCTGGGCATCCAGTGGTTCGTGCAGAACTTCGTGATGGAAGGGGGTACTGCAGGTTCGGATGTGGGCCGCATGTTCTTCGACCTGCAGCCACAGATCGCCTTCTGGAGTCTGCCGGTTGCCTTTGGTATTTCGGTGACCATTGGAATTCTCTCCGGAATTTACCCCGCGATCTCCGCTGCCAAACTCGACCCGATCGAAGCACTCCGTCACGAGTAATTCGATCGTCCTGGTCGCAACATAATCCGTGTCAGTGGGTTATGATCAATAAGTGAATCTGGATTGGTCCGTGAAATTTGTGAGCTGGGCTGTTCCCCTCCCTGTCTGGGTCTCTACAATAAGAGAGTGCGCCTCGCGCAAGCTGACATCAGAATTGATAGACCCACCTCATAGACGCCAACCTAAACAGGAGAATCAGGCATGCCAGGAAAGCAGGCTTTTCTGAAACAATTCTACCTCCTCACCGTACTTCTTGTAGCATGGATGACTGTCTGCGGATCAGGATTGTCAGCAGTCCACGCAGATGAGAAGTCGCCCACCCCATCAAAAAAGCAGACAGAAGAAAAAACAGATACAGAGTCCGGGCCGGTAATGAAAAATCCGTTCCCGAATCGTCCGCCGGCACCCAGCCTCGACGGTGGTACGGAATGGTTAAATTCTGCTGGTGAGATCACCCTCAAAGACCTGCGGGGAAAAGTCGTACTCATCGACTTCTGGACCTACTGCTGTATCAACTGCATGCACGTACTGCCCGACCTGGCTTACCTGGAAAAGAAATATCCAAACGAACTGGTCGTTATCGGCTGTCATTCTGCAAAATTCGATAACGAAAAAGAGACCGATAACATCCGCCGGGCCATTCAGCGTTATGAAATCAAGCATCCCGTGATCAATGATTCCAATATGACCGTCTGGCGCAAGTACGGTGTACGTGCCTGGCCTTCGATGGTACTCATCGATCCGGAAGGTAATTACTGCGGTCACATTTCAGGAGAAGGTAATCGCGAACTGCTCGACAAAGTTCTGGAGCAGGTCATAGCCTATCATCGTGCCAAGGGAACGCTCGATGAAACTCCCGTGCATTTCGAACTGGAATCGGCCAAGCTGAAACCGACGCCTCTGAAATTTCCAGGCAAACTGCTGGCTGACGAAGCGCACAACAGACTCTTCATCTCAGACAGTAATCACAACCGCATTGTCGTGTCCTCTCTCGATGGGAAACTGCTGGATGTGATCGGTTCCGGCCAGATCGGCAATAAAGACGGTGATTATAAAACCGCAGCCTTTGATCATCCCCAGGGCATGGCACTGATCGGCAATACTCTCTATGTTGCCGATACCGAAAATCACCTGATTCGCAAAATTGATCTCGATCAAAAACAGGTATCGACTCTGGCGGGCACCGGGGAACAGGCTCGTACCCGTAAGCCCGGTGGCAAACTGCGAACGACCGCACTCAACAGTCCCTGGGCACTGGCCGAGATTGATGGCACGCTCTATATCTGTATGGCGGGCCCACATCAGATCTGGTCGCACAAACTCGGCTCAGATGAAATCGGCGTCTACGCCGGCTCCGGTCGAGAAGATATCACCAACGGCCCTCTCGATACGTCCGCTTTTGCACAGACATCAGGTATCGCCGTTGATGGAGACATCTTCTATGTCGTCGACAGTGAAGGCTCTGCAGTACGCAAAGTGGACACAAAGCAGGGAACCGTCAGTACCATCGCCGGAACTTCCGATCTGGAACGTGGTCGTTCCCTGTTTGAGTTCGGAGACAAGGATGGCATCGGCGATAAGGCCCGTCTGCAGCATCCCCTGGGAGTTCTGTTCGATAACGGTCGCTTGTTTATCGCAGATACTTACAATCACAAATTGAAGACCATCGATCTTAAAACGAACGAAGTCAAAACGTTTCTGGGAACCGGCAAAGATGGCAAGAGTCTGAAGCCTGCCGAATTTTCTGAGCCATCAGGCCTGGCTAAAGTCGGAAACCGTCTGTTCGTTGCAGATACCAACAATCACCGGATCTGTGTTGTCAATCTTGATAATGATCAAGTCAGTGAATTCAAAGTGCAGGGACTGACGCCTCCGGAATTACCGAAGACTTCTGGAGACAGCTTTGCAGCCACATCGGCAGCTGCGCTGAACGCCTCTGCACAAACCGTTGCGGCAGGAAAGCCCATCAAGGTGACTGTTACTCCCCAACTCCCCACAGACTATAAGCTTTCGCCATTGGCCCCTATTAAGTTTTCCTTGAAAGCGGCAGATGCCTCCGGAGAAACAGTCGCTACAGGGAAGGGGACCGTCAAAGGAGATCAACTGGTTCTGGAACTTCCGGCTCTGGATGCTGCCTCTGGAACTTATCTATTGAATCTGCGCTTCGGCTACTGTCGCGATGGCGTAGGGGGCTTATGCAAACAGCATTCGACGCAGTGGAAGCTTCCGCTGCAGATACAGCAGGCAGGTAAAAACAGCCAGATCAGTCTCTCGCTGGATCTCTCCCAGGATTAATGATCTGCAATTTTAAGTGACGACTGATAACGGTTGCTGAGCCTGCATTCTGGCGGTTCAGCAACCGTTTTTTATTGAGTGTAGGTGGTTTTCCAAAACGCTGTTCGAGTAAGGCTTTGGAATCAAGGGAATCGGGACAGCTTCGGGTTGGCATGGGACTTGCATTTCAAAACAGGTGCAGGGCTACCGCCTCTGGTTCGAGCTGTTTTTTTACGACAGACTGCGGTATAAATTCAGAGACTGACAGGAGAAGAATCATGTCTGAACAAGATGAAAATTACCAACTGGCGAAGGAACGAGTCGAGAAGAAAATGGGGTTCGCGATTCACGCAGGAGTCTACGTCCTCGTGAATGCTGGTCTGATCACCTTGAACCTGACTCGCTCTCCCGACAACTACTGGTTTATCTGGCCTCTGGGAGGTTGGGGGATCGGTCTGGTATTTCATGCCATCAAGGTGTTTGGACCTGCCGGCTCAACAAGCCTGAAAGAGAAGATGATTCAGAAAGAACAGGCCCGACTCAAACAATGAGGTAAGCAGTCACAGAAAGCAGGTATTAAATGACGGCCACTGATCCGATTTGTCACATGCAGGTCGACGAATCGACTGCTCTCAACGCGACCGTGGACGACCAGACCTGGTACTTCTGCAGCCAGGGCTGTCGTGATAAATTTCTGGCGCAACATCACCATGAAGATGCTCCCGCAAAAGAGGAGTGCCACCACGAGCAGCAGTCCGAACCTGCGCAGAAATCGGGCTGTTGTCATCATGAAGAGCACGGCGACGGCGGGCATGAGCACCATGGGCAGCATCAGAAAGCCCCTGCAAAGGTTCCCGCCGGCACAATCTATTCCTGTCCCATGCACTCGGAGATTGAACAGGAAGGGCCAGGCAGTTGCCCTATCTGTGGCATGGATCTGGAGCCGATCATGCCACAACAGGAAGACTCAGCTGAAGAGGTTGCCGAATACGAGCTGATGTCCCGTCGATTCTGGGGCGGTCTGATCCTGGGACTCCCTGTTTTTCTGCTGGCCATGCTCCCCATGATGGGCGTCCCCGTGCATGATTGGATTTCCGCGAAAGCCTCAGGCTGGATCCAGTTTCTGCTCAGTACACCGGTCGTGTTCTGGGCCGGCTGGCCTCTCTATCAGCGGGCTTATAAATCGATTGTCAGCATGAACCTGAATATGTTCACGCTCATCGGCATCGGAACGGGCACCGCTTACATTTACAGTGTGATCGCGTTACTGGCGCCCGGAATCTTTCCCGAGTCGTTTCGACAACATGGCTCGGTCGAATTGTACTTCGAGGCGACCGTAGTGATTACGGTACTCGTTCTGCTGGGACAGATGCTGGAACTGCGGGCACGAAAACGCACGAATTCCGCAATCCGGGAACTGCTGGCTCTCGCACCTCCCACCGCGCATCTGATCGTCGATGGAGAGGAACGGGATATCCCCTTGGAAGAAGTCGAAGCGGGAAATCTGCTTCGCGTACGTCCCGGCGAAAAGGTGCCCGTGGATGGCGTCGTCGAAGAAGGCAAGAGCCTGATCGATGAATCAATGATTACCGGCGAACCGGTTCCCGTCTCCAAGGAGCAGGGGGCCGATGTCATCGGGGGGACGGTGAACCAGACCGGATCCTTTCTGATGAAAGCCGAAAAAGTGGGAGGGGAGACTCTGCTCTCACAGATCATTCAGATGGTCTCCACTGCGCAGCGCAGTCGGGCTCCCATTCAACGGGTCGTCGATTCGGTCGCTGCGGTTTTCGTACCGGTCGTGTTGGGCACTGCCGTAATTACCTTTCTGCTCTGGAGCTGGCTGGGACCAGAACCCCGGTTGGCCTATGCGCTCATCAACGCCGTCGCTGTATTGATTATCGCCTGTCCGTGTGCGCTGGGGCTGGCCACACCGATGTCGATTATGGTCGGCGTCGGCCGTGGAGCGAAGCAGGGGATTCTGATCAAAAACGCAGAAGTTCTGGAGACACTTCAGAAAGTCGATACCATTGTGGTCGATAAAACAGGGACATTGACCGAAGGCCAGCCCCGCTTAACTCAATGTGTGCCTGCGGGGGACCTGAGTGAAGACGAGCTGTTGATGTGGGCAGCCGCCGTGGAACAGCATAGCGAACATCCTCTTTCTCAGGCAGTCGTGCAGGCTGCAAAGGAGCAGGAAATTCAGCTCGACGAAGTTCAGGACTTTGATTCCGTAACGGGGGCCGGCGTGAAAGGGACCGTCCAGGGGAACCCTGTGTTGATCGGCAGTGCCGCGATGCTGGAAGACAATTCCATTAGCATCGACGACGCGTTGATGTCGCAGGCGAACGAGCTCCGTGAGCAGGGGCAGGGGGTTATCTTTGTTGCCATTGATGGTACGTTCGCCGGCTTTCTTTCGGTCTCGGATCCGATTAAGGAAACCACCGAACCAGCGATTCGCAAGCTGCATGAACTCGGACTTTCGATTGTGATGGTCACTGGTGACAACGAAAAGACCGCCCGGGCAGTCGCCCGACAATTGAATATCGATGATGTCGAAGCCGGCGTCAAACCGCAGGACAAGTATGAAAAGATCAAAGCCCTGCGCGAAAAAGGTCACAAAGTTGCGATGGCCGGTGACGGAATCAACGATGCACCGGCACTCGCGGAAGCCGATGTGGGGATTGCGATGGGAACCGGCACCGATGTCGCCATCGAAAGTGCCGAGGTGACCCTGGTCAAAGGAGATCTGCGGGGCGTGGTCGATGCCATCGATCTAAGTCGGCTCGTGATGCGGAACATCCATCAGAACCTGGTCTTCGCCTTCGGGTACAACGCACTCGGCATTCCGATTGCCGCAGGGATCCTGGTTCCCTTCTTCGGCATCCATACACTACTCAGTCCGATGATTGCGGCTGCCGCGATGAGCTTCAGTTCGATCTCCGTGATCAGTAACGCACTCCGGCTGCGTGCCCGGCACTGATTTATTTCTGTGCTGTATCCTGTTTACGCGCCTTGACGATGCGCCTGATCTCTTTCAACGCGAGCAGGTGACCAGGCTCCACCATCGTACCATGTGTGAATCCATCCAGTTCAAACAGCTGCGTCTCTTTGTGGCCGACAACCTTCATCAGGCTGTTGAGATAAGCGTTTTCTTCATAACGCGTCGGGAATTCCAGTTCCCGGTCTCCTGTGATCAACAGGATCGGCGGTGCATCTTTGCGGGCATGATAGAGAGGTGCCATGTCATCAATCACAGGCTGGTCGCGGCCGATGCCCATTTCTTCCCGGACAGTCATATGGGTGATGCAGTGTCCGCTGTAAGGGATCAGTCCCGCGATCTGATTGGCATCAATCTCGTGTGCCGCCAGCCAGCGACGATCGAGGCCGAGCATACTGGTCAGGTAGCCGCCCGCAGAATGTCCGGCCACGAAAATCAGGTTGGGATCACCACCATAGTTCTTGATGTTCTCAAAGGTCCAGGCAACCGCTGCGGCCGCATCTTCGAGGTACGCCGGCTTCTTTGCTTTGGGGAATAATCGATAGTTGACACCCACAACGGCAATCCCCTGATCCCGCAGCGCTTTGGGGATCTGCTTTCCGCCCCCTTTCAAACCGCCCCCATGAAACCAGACGACCGTGGGAAAGTTTTTAATCGTCGTGGGATAGTACAGGTCAAGTTTGCAGCGTTCACGCATGTATTCATCCTGCGCAGTGTCTGCCTCAGTCCGATAAGAAATATCAGCAATCGTTTTATATTTCGGCTCGCTCTCCTGCGCTGGTGCAGGGCGGGTTCCACAGATGACCAGGAGTAGAAGCAGCAGGGGGAGAGAAAATCGCATGTGTCGCATATCGAAACCTCAAATGATTGTTGTCTCAGTGAGAAGCTGGGGGATCTCTGTCGAGGTTAAATTATAGATCACGTGCAGCCCTAATGACAGGCTGGTAGAGCTAGTCTCATCCGTGTGGTTGAGCCATTCCATGTTCAATTCTCCTCCGATCAGAGCATTCAGTCTTGCAGCTCGTTTGAGGTATGTAATACTGGAGCATACTATTTTCTTCGCAGGGACTTGGTGTCCTGGCTCTAAGCAGGCATTATTCTATGACCGCGATTCTGGGTATATCGGCATTCTATCACGACTCGGCTGCAGCGCTGATTGTCGATGGTGAAATTATCGCCGCAGCCCAGGAAGAACGCTTTACCCGCGTTAAGCAGGATGCCTCGTTTCCCTCACAGGCGATTGATTATTGCCTACGGGAAGCCGGTCTTTCCGCAGACGAAATTGACTATGTCGGCTTCTATGAAAAACCGTTTCTGAAATTTGAGCGGCTGCTCGAAACCACGCTGGCTTTTGCTCCATTTGGTTTTCGTGCGTTTCTGAATACGATTCCCAGCTGGCTACAGACCAAATTACATCTGCCCCGCATCATCAAACGGGAACTGCAGGGCAAATATCAGAAACGCATCGTCTTTTGTGAGCATCACGATTCACACGCCGCCAGTGCGTTTTTCCCTTCTCCTTTTGAGGAAGCAGCAATCCTGACAGTCGACGGTGTGGGAGAGTGGGCTACCGCCGCTTATGGAGTCGGTCAAGGAAATCGAATCAAGATACAGAGCGAGTTGCATTATCCGCACTCCCCTGGCTTATTGTATTCTGCATTCACTTATTACTGTGGTTTTCGCGTCAATTCTGGTGAATATAAGCTGATGGGACTCGCGCCATACGGAGAGCCGCGATTCGCTGATCTGATCCGGGAGAAACTGGTCGACATCAAAGCCGACGGCTCGATCCGCCTGGATCTCTCTTACTTCAACTTCTGTCATGGCCTGACAATGACCTCCACCCGGTTTCACAAACTGTTTGGTGGTCCTCCCCGTCAACCGGAAACCGAGATCAAACAGCGACACAAAGATCTGGCGGCTTCGATTCAGCTTGTACTCGAAGAAATCCTGCTCAAGATGGTTCAACACGTGCATATGGAGACGCAGCAGACGCGGTTCTGTATGGCTGGTGGGGTTGCATTAAACTGTGTGGCGAATGGCAGGATCCTGCGGGAAGGGCCGTTTGATGAAGTCTGGATTCAACCAGCGGCCGGTGATGCGGGAGGCGCACTGGGAGTAGCTCAGTTGATCTGGCATCAGCTCTTAAATCAGCCGCGAAGTACTCAAGCAACGGACCAGCAGCGCGGCAGTTTCCTGGGGCCGAGTTTTGATGATGCAGCAATTCAGCAGTTTCTGGATCAGCAGCAGATTACTTACCGATGTGTCTCTGACGACCAGCAGCTTTGTCAAGAAGTTGCCAGATTACTGGCGAAAGAAAAAGTCGTCGGCTGGTTCCAGGGGCGGATGGAATTCGGTCCCCGGGCTCTGGGCGGACGCAGTATTCTCGCCGATCCACGCAGTGCGCAGATGCAGTCGATATTGAACCAGAAAATCAAATTCCGCGAATCGTTCCGTCCTTTTGCTCCTGCAGTCTTGCGAGAGCGTGTTACCGACTACTTCGATTTTCCCGAGCGATGCGAGAGCCCGTATATGCTGCAACTGACGCAAGTCCAGCCACAAGCAAATATCCCCGCAGTCACTCACGTCGATGGTTCGTCTCGCCTGCAGACCGTCGATGTCGAGCGGCATGGTCTCTTTTATCAGTTGATCTCGGAGTTTGAAAAACTGACAGGGGTCCCCTTACTGATCAACACCAGTTTCAACGTACGCGGTGAGCCTCCTGTATGCACTCCCCAGGACGCCTGGCACTGTTTTATGTCGACCGATCTGGATGTGCTGGTTCTCGAACATTTTGTGGTTATGAAATCGGAACAGTCAGCAGAACAGATGCAGGCAGCCCGGAAACAGCCAGTGGGCATGACACTCGACTGAAGATAATGATCGGATGAATAAACACCGTATGACGCTCATCGAAATCAACTGGAATCCCCACCAACGCGAACTGCGCATGTTTGCAGTTGCGCTGGCCTGTCTGTGTGTGTTGGGAGGCGCATTCTGTTTGCAGCGTGGGGCATCTGGGCTTCTCTCGAGCACATTGTTCGGCGTGGCACTGGTTGTGTTATGTGTTGCCTGGCTGACACCGCACTCGATGCGGCCCGTGTATCTTTTGTGGATGCTCCTGTTTTATCCGCTCCGCTGGCTGGTTTCCTGCCTGTTAATCGCTGTGGTATATTATCTCGTGATCACACCCGTGGGGTTAATCATCAGACTGTCAGGTCGAAAGCTCATCGAGAAACACTTCGATTCCGAAACCAGCACGTACTGGAAACCCAAAACAGAAACACGTTCCCCCGAAGATTATTTTCGGCAGTTTTAATCGCGCTCAAATACGCAGGTCAGCAGATGACAGATTCAGACTCAACAGAACCCGCAGCCGATGAGAAAACACAGGCGGAATTTCAAACGCAGTCTGAACAGCCCGCGCCCGGGATTGTCGTCGAGTTCTGGGATTTTCTCCGTCACAACAAAAAGTGGTGGCTTGCGCCGATCATCATCGCGCTGCTGTTGATTGGCCTGCTGGTCTTCATCAGTGGCAGCGGACTGGCACCATTCATCTATCCGATTTAAATCAAGATTTGAGGAGGGGACTCCCGAAGCGACATCAGAATATCTGACCGTAATAAACAAGGCTGGTGCATGTTCATTCTCGCGGTGTTAAGGGTTTTCAGATCTCTCCTGATCTAAGGCGGATTCCCATAAACTGTTTGCAGTGGGTAGACCAAAAGCATAGACTTGAGATTATACCAGGCGCCTCTGCCCGGGGATATTCTGCATCCCGAAATCGGGGAGCCTGCGTCCGGACTCTGCACCCCTTTATTATCCTTGCCTCTGGATTTGACAACATGAGAACTTTCTACGCCCGCTGTCTGGCAGGACTGCTGCTGGTACTCTGCTTCGGTTCCCCTGCTGCTCTGTCTGCCGCTCAGCATACCAATGTGATTCTGATCATGACCGATGACCAGGGAGGCTGGGACTATGGATTTCTGGGAAATAAAATTCTCAATACCCCTAACCTCGACAAGATGGCAGCCGGCGGCGCGCGGATGAGCCGTTTTTATGTGAGTCCCGTCTGTACGCCGACTCGGGCCAACCTGATGACGGGCCGCTATAACTATCGCACCCGTGCTATCGATACTTACATCGGACGAGCCATGCTGGAGCCGGAAGAGGTCACCATCGCTGAGGTGTTGAAACCCGCAGGCTACCGAACCGGAATTTTCGGGAAATGGCATCTGGGAGACAGCTATCCCATGCGTCCTCAGGACCAGGGCTTCCAGGAAGTGCTCGTGCATCGTGGCGGCGGCATTGGCCAGCCCAGCGATCCACCTGAAGGAGCTGGCAAATACACCGATCCGGTTCTGTTCCATAATGGCGAAAAAAAACAGATGAAAGGCTATTGCACCGATATCTATTTCGACCATGCCATGAAATTCATCGAACAGAACGAGGTGGATAACAGGCCCACTTTTATCTATCTGGCTACCAACGCGCCCCACGGACCCTTCGATGACGTTCCCGAGGAACTGCGAGAGAAGTACAAAGCGATGGACCTCAAAGACGCGTACGGTTATACCCTGAATCCCAAACGGAAAAATGAAAAGCTGTTCGATAAAACGTCACGCGTATTCTCGATGATCGAAAATATCGATCAGAATATCGGACGCCTGTTTGCCCGTTTGAAGGAGATCGGCGCCTATGACAATACACTGGTGTTGTTCCTGAACGATAACGGTCCCAACGGTCCACGCTATGTCGGTCCGCACCAGGGGGCGAAAGGAAGTGTCAATGAAGGGGGCATACGTTCTCCGCTGCTGGCACACTGGCCCGCTCAACTCACGCCGGGAACCGTCAATGGTCGAATTGCAGCCCACTACGATATCTTCCCGACAATTCTGGCAGCTACCGGTGTTTCCAAACCGGAAGCGTTGAAACTGGATGGCAAGAACATTCTGCCGCTGCTCAAAAATGAAGCCGAAAACTGGCCAGAGCGGGCGTTGTTCCTGCAGTGGCATCGAGGTGATGAACCGACGCCGCGGACGAATGCCGCAGTCGTGACACAGAATTACAAGATGACTTTTTCCAAACCGGATGTGCCCGGCAAACTGTTTCAGCTCAGCGACGATCCGGGTGAACGTCAGGATCTGGCACAGACGAAACCAGCGGTCGCGAAACGGCTGACAAAACAGTATGACCAGTGGTTTACCGATGTGAGTCATACCCGCCCCGATAATTACGCTCCGCCGCGCATTCATGTCGGGAATCCCAAAGAAACGACAACGGTCCTGACGCGGCAGGACTGGCGTTACAACGGCCCCAAGGGAAAAGGCTGGACGCGCGACGCCCGCGGGGTCTGGCTGATTACAGTGGAAGAAGATGGCACCTATGACCTCAAGGTACAGTTCTCGAAGTCGCAGCCACCCATGCCGGCCGAGCTGACGATGAAGGTCGGAAATGACCTCTTTCATTCGGTCGTCCCTGCAGACCACTCCGAACATGTTTTCAAAAATGTTACCCTGCACAAAGGGGATCAGACGGTCGATGTCAAAATCGTCGAGGGGGATGTCGAACGCGGTCCTATGATGGTCTATCTCATCCAGAAATCGACAGGAAATGCTGCACAGTAACAGCGTTAGAATACTGTGTCAGAAGCGTCAGTACAGGCACCTGGATTCTCCCGGAAACTGTAAAAGAATGCTCAACTGGAATGGTCTTGAGTCAGGATACCATTTACTATAAATAAGGAATCTTAAATTATAGATGCGCTGTTCCAGAGTGAATCGAAGTACAATAAACGGCTGAAATCTCCAGCGGATTCAAGCCAGAAGCGTAAGATGTCTGGGGCAGACCCGGTGCGAACCGGGAGAATTGACTTTTGAACGTCAATTAATCATCACTCCACAGGCCGAGACGAACCGCGGCCTTCCTCTGTTTATGGGACTGATTAATGCAAAAGAATTCAAACTTCAGCCGTCGTGAGTTTCTGAAAAGCACGACTGCCGGCGCCGCCGCAATTTCTACAGGACTCTGGACGGGGCTGGCTCCCGCTGCTTCGAAGTCCGCGAATGAAAAACTGAATATTGCCTGTATCGGAACCGCGAACCGCGCTGCAGCCGATGTCGCGGGTGTCAAAAGTGAGAACATCGTCGCCCTGGTAGACGTTGACCAGAATTACCTCGATCGAGCAGGATCGAGCTTACCAGATGCCCGTCGCTATGCAGACTACCGCGAGATGCTGGAAAGCGAAGATGGAAAGATTGACGCCGTCGTCATCGGCACCACCGACCATCATCACGCCCCCGCCACGATTCGCGCTATTCGCAAAGGACTTCACGTTTACTGCGAAAAACCGCTGACGCACACCGTACAGGAAGCACGTATCATCGCTGAAGAGGCGAAGAAGCACGGCGTTGCCACACAGCTGGGAACTCAGATTCACGCCGGCGACAATTACCGTCGCGTTGTTGAGATTGTGCGATCCGGAGTTCTGGGCGATATCGGTGAAGTTCACGTCTGGGTTGGAAAAGGCTGGGGCGGCGGCGATCTGCCGACTGAAACTCAGGATCCACCGAAGAACCTAAACTGGGATCTCTGGCTCGGTCCTGCACCTGAGCGTCCCTATGCCGCCGGTCGTTATCATCCCGCACAGTGGCGTCGCTGGTGGCAGTTCGGCCAGGGGACTCTGGGTGACATGGCCTGCCATTATATGGACCTCCCCTTCTGGGCACTCGACCTGCGTCATCCGACGCACTGTGAAGCCGAAGGCCCCGAAGTCCATCCCGAAGCCTGTCCTCACGGTTTGACCGTTCGTTACCAGTTCCCCAAACGGGGCAGCCTGGTACCCGTCAACCTGACCTGGTACGACGGAAACATGATTCCCAAGAAAGTCGCCGGTCAGCGTGTACCGGGAAGCGGTGTGATGTTTGTCGGAACTGAGGGATCCATGTTTGCCAACTATGGCAGCTATAAACTGTTCCCGAAAGAAAAGTTCGGCGACTTCAAACCACCAAAAGAGTCTATTCCGAATTCAATCGGTCATCATGCCGAATGGATCAAGGCCTGCAAGGATGGTTCTCCCACCACCTGTAACTTTGATTATTCTGGTGCCCTGACTGAAGCAGTTCTGCTGGGCAATGTGGCTTATCGTTCGCAGTGTGCCCTGGATTGGGATGCAGCGAACCTCAAAGCAACGAACTGTCCTGCAGCCGACAAGTTCATCTCGAAAGAATACCGCGACGGCTGGGAAGTCGTTTAATCCCGCGGTCAGCGCAAAGACAGGCCCGGCTTCCAAATTGGGAAGCCGGGCTTTTTTTACAGATTGAATTACTCGCCAGGAATGTATTTCAGCTGAATTTTGGTATTCGGCAGTTTCTTTTTCAGCTCTTGGACGCCTGCTTCAGAGACCGCCGTCCGGGTGACTGTCAGCTCTTTGAGGCTGGTCAGTCCTTCCAGTGCCGGTAATCCTGCATCAGACACGGGGGTGGAACCCAGGTGCAGAAATTCGAGCTGATGCATGTCTTTGAGATATTTCAGCCCGGCATCGGTGACCTGTGTGTTATCCAGGTTGAGCCATTTCATTTTGGTCAGCCCCTGTAACGGTTTGATGCCCTCGTCGGTCAGCGCGACGCGCCAGAGATTCAGTTTCTGCATTTCCTTCAGTCCCGAGAGGTGCTGCATACCAGGGTCGGAGAGCAGGCTGTTCTCGCTCAGGTCCAGTTCAACCAGCTGTGGAATTTTCGCGAGGGCCGCGAGTCCTTCGTTGGAGATCTGATTTTGTGCCAGGCGGATTTTTTTCAGCTTGGGAAATGTGGTCAGTGTCTGCAGTGCTTTGTCATCAATCAGTGTTTTTGCGAGGTAGATTTCTTCCAGTTTCTGGAGATCTTTCAACTGAGTCAGGCCATCGTCACTGACCCAGAGGAAGTCGAGCATCAGCGCTTTGAGGTTGGTTAGCTTGTTGATGTTCGGCATGGCTTCATCATCGATGTCCTCATTGCCCGACAGACGAAGTGCCTTGAGCCTGGAGAGCCCCGTCAGGTAAGTGATCGACTTATTGGTTAATGAGCAGTCACGTGCATCCAGATTTTCCAACGATTTGACCTGCCCCACGAGTTCGAGGACCGCATCATTCAACGGTGTTTCATTGAACAGCAGCGATCGCAGGCGCGTTAACTGGGTGATCGCCTCAAGCGTTTTGGCATCATCGATTACGGTGCCACGCAGATTGACTTCGATGACATAGCCGTCTTTATCCAGTTTCAGTTTCGCACCAGCGGCTTTGAGGGATTCAGCCGCTTTGAGCTCACTCTCGGGAACGCTGGCTTCCGGTGTCTCTTGAGTCGCCTGTTCGGTTTTTGCTGTTTCTTGGGAGGCCGGCTTCTCGACTTCTCCCTGTTTCGCACAACCGTTAATCAAGGTAAGGCAGCAAACGAGAATCATCGCTTCTCGAATTGGTTTCATGGTTTGATCCTTCAAGCATAAGTAGCAAAAAAAGTCTTCTGACCCTAAGCATACCGACTCTCAGGAAGACTCAAAACCGATGGCAAGACAGCATTTCCGTTTTTTGTCCAAATCTGGCGCAGGTACAAGACTTTAGTGGGGCTTGACACTACCGGGCGGGATTGAATTTCAAAGCATAGAGGTCGGCATCATGCATCACAAAACGCAGACGGACCGGCTTTCCCGAGAGGGAGGAAACATCAGTCCCATCCTTCCAACGCACGGTACGGGCAATATGGTCGCCATAAATTGGTTCGCAGTCGGCCAGCGCGAAGCCGGGCAGGGGATTTCCTTGAGCATCCTGGATTTCCACCTGAATCTGTCCGGCAGCACTGGTTGAATAATTGATCTCCAGTTCGTTACCGGTGAAGGTCAGCGGTTTGGTGATCAGCGTCCCCCCTTCCAGCGGGGCATTCACGGAGGCGACGCCGTCCAGCCTGAGTGTATAACGTCGGCCCCCTGTCAGGAACAGTGACATCTCTGCAGGGCCCGTCTGATGAATGCCGATAGCGGCGTAGTTCGCACGGTTCGCCCAGCCATCCTGACCAATTCCGGGGCGAATGAATGACTGGGTGAATTCCCGATCAAAGGGAGCTGCACCGCGGGCACTCATAAACAGAATGTCGGTTGCAGAACCTCGCTTGGCCATGAAGCGGGTAGGGAGCGCGAAGTAAATGTGCGGCGCACGAAAGTAAGGCTGAGTACAGGCGGTATAGAGATGTTCGTTGGGAAGATTGGCGTGCATTTCCTGGAAGGGAGTCCAGTGGATGAAATCCTGCGATGTCGTGCGGGCAATACCACGATAACCTTTGATGAACCGTCTGAAATAACAGACATATGCCTGCTCGCTCTCAGACCAGAATGCGTAGTTCTGTGAATCGAAGTACTTGCCCCACGCCTCCGGGATCACCGGATCCGCCTGCAGTGGTTTCCAGTGAATCCCATCCGGTGAGACAAACGCTTTCAGGCCTCCCGGTCCCCGGCGTTTGCGGACTTCGAGATGCTGATTCGGCTGATAAGCGAGCCCACCCAGCGCTTTATATTTTTCGGTCTCAGGTACACCGGGTCGGGTATCGATGAAAGGAGTGAAGTTGTGATTCACCAGAAATTCATTCATCAGGACCACGTTACCTGCAGGGAAGGTGGGATGGTCCGGGTAGATGCCCAGGTCTGGCAGAGTCCAGTGAATCCCATCCTCACTTTCCGCATACAGCGTGACTTCGCCGTCATGATATTGTTCCCAGCCTTTTTTCCAGTGATTGCCCGGCTGGGTATCGCCCCGATAATAAAATTGAAATTGATCATCTGCTTTGAGAACCGTGGCATAGTGGCCGTGCGGACGTGGCGGATCAACTGCCGGCATGAGCTGTGGTGTATGCAGCTTGAGTTCTGTGTCGATCAACTCACCGACCAGAAAGCGATCGACAAACAGTTCCCGGCGGGAACCAATCTCGCGAACCGGCTCTTCAGCGATGGCAGCTGACCAGACAGGAAGTAACAAAACAGCACACAGGCAGAGGATCTTCATGGTGGCGGACCTCGTCTCTGATTGGGGCAGAATCAATTTACTCGAAGGAATCGTCAGACGGGGATGTATCTGAAACTTCGAGTGTATTCAGCATCGAATGAATCGGTTTCAGATGCGCTGTCAGACTCTGAATGGCTAAATTGCAGTCGCGATCTCGGAGCGCATCAACGACGGCCTGGTGTTCGTCTACCATCTGGAATGTCGGTAACGGGAAGAAGTCGATTCCCTGTTGAAAATACTTCATCAATACCTGGTGGAACTGTGTGATCAATTCCTGGTTCGCAGCCTGCAGGAGGGCTTCGTGGAACAGCAGATCTTTTTCGACAAACTTTTTCAGGAGCAGTCCGTCTGACAGCTGATCGTTCTCCAGCAACAGATGTTGCTCGTCAACGATCTCCTGCAGTCGATCCAGTTGCAAGGCCGTGATATTCTGAATTACCATCGGAATGGAACCGAGCTCGATCACCACGCGCAACTGGGCCACTTCCCGCCAGCCTTTTTCACACGTTGTCTGAGGAACCAGAACTTTGCGCAAGACTGATTGAATATCTCCCTCTGCCACGGAAAGGCCCACCTTGGGGCGACCGGTGATGACTCCCAGTCCGCGTAAGTTTCCGACAGCTTCACGAATCACTGAGCGAGACACGCCGAATTCTTCAGTCAGCTTTTCGACAGTTCCGAGATAACTGCCGGGAACCAGCTTCTCTCTCTGGATGCGGAGGCAGATCTGTTCTGCGATTTCTGAGCTTTTGGGAAAAGAGGTTGCCCAGCTGTCAGAGTTCAATAGGTCAGTCGGATCTGGCATGTTTCACTTCTCAAGGTTCAACGGGGAGTGAAAGGCTCTGGTGGGGCACAATTGAGTGAGCGTCATCGAGTAACCATATGCTGATGAGAATTTAAGAGAAAATCAACACAACCACGAAAAAAGTCTGCGGAGGTAGTGGTTATCGATACAGGCATGTGAGTGCTTAGAAGCGGAATAGGTAGGCTGTCTGTTCTGCGGCGTGTTCCAGAGAATTGATCATTTCAATCTCCGCGCGCTTCATTGTGAGGTAGTCTTGAATCCGTGATTCACCGAAGTGGCGTTGAAACAGGGAGTCTGCTTCCAGGGCAGACAATGCTACCGACAGATCAGAGGGATAGCGCGTCATGCCGCGCGATTCTCGTTCGGCTTCGCTCAATAATGCCGGATCGGTCATGACTGGTTCGCCGGGAGAAGCACCCTGATCGATTCCGTCCAGACCGGCACAGAGCAGTGCTGAGAGCGCCAGGTAAGGATTGCATGTCGGATCTGAGGGTTTGAATTCTACATTGACAGTGGCGGATTCCTGTCCCAGAAATCCGGAGGCTGCACGGAGCGTTGCTTCGCGATTGTCAGGTCCCCAGGAGGCATAACAGGAACTCCAGCAACGCTCGACGAATCGACTGTAGGAATTGGTAGTAGGTGCGGTAAATGCCATGACTGCCGGCAGGTGATTCAGGACTCCCGCTGTGAACTGCAGCGCCAGTTCTGAAAGTCCAAAAGCGGCATTGGGATCGTAGAACAGATTCTGTTCGCTCTCTTTGTCCCAGAGACTGAAATGGATATGACAGCCATTTCCGGCTGAATCAGGCGAGGCTTTAGGCATGAAGGAAATCCGGAAGTCATTCGCCAGGGCGACACCGCGCACCGTTTCTTTGAAAATGACCTGCTGGTCCGCGGAAAGCATGCCGGCCTGATGACGAATGGGGATTTCATGCTGACCATGGCCCGCTTCCGGGTAATACTTCTCAACCTGCACGCCCTGCTGTTCCAGTGCAGAGAGGATTGGCAGAATGTAGGGGCTGGCCATATCCATGGCTGCGGAACTGAAGCAGTTCGTCTGATCGAGGGGCTCCCAGTTGCCATTCACATTGCGATAGATGGTAAACTCGTTTTCAAAGGCCGCCCTGAGGACCAGCCCGCGTTCAGAAAGTCTGTCGAGAAACGTCTGCAGTAAATGTCGCGGACAGAGTTCCCAGGGATCTCCCTGGATCGTATTCAGGTTAGAGATCATCCGCGCATGACCTGGCAGGTAAGGGAGCACCTGAAAGGTATTGATGTCCGGGCAGATCCGCACTTCACCCACGGGTTGAAACTGGCTTTCCGGAGGCAGATGATCGAAGACCGTCACCGAAGCCTGAGCCTGCGTCAGGCCCAGGCCGTGTGCGAGTACATCATCGATACTACCGGGCAGAAACGCTTTGCCCCGCGCGATGCCATCGGGACCGACATAAATCGCCCGCACCAGTTCCACGTTGTATTCCCGCAGCTGTTTTTCCAGTAGATCGCGCTGCATCTGCGTCTCTCTTGTCTGAATTGATAGTAGAGTGAAAAGAGTCGATGCCGCGAGTTAGCGCATCACAACTGCCGTCTTTTTGATCTGTTTATGGCAGGCGATGCAGGTCATCGTCAGATGCAGATAGCTGAGTGATACTCCATCAATATTTTTCTTTTTCGCATAATCCTGCAGCTCTTTAGCCGCATTGCGAAACTCGGCACTCTGTTGAGCGAAAACCGGACCTTCCACGACTTGCCACTGGGTCGCGTTACTCATATCAATCAGCTTTTGCGCGCCTTTCTGGATCAGTTGGAAGTCCTCTGTCATCATGCCTTCCAGAACCTGTTTGGAACTATCCAGTTTGGCCTGCATGAATTGAGACACTTTTTCCTGCGCCGGATTTTTCTTCTGGTTCTTCGCTGTTACAGGAGCCAATTCAGTAGCGCTGGCGGGAGAAAGAGTAGAGTGACGATCTCCACTGCTGGTGACCAGAATTCCACAGACGAGAATAAACAGGATATTGCGCATAGCTGCTCCTCCAATGGTGCCTCAGGAAAGAAAGGTACCTGCGGTGTCTCAAACCAGATCACAGGCCCTGACTGAATTCTAAAAGATTCATTCAGATTCTGGAAAGGTGAATCAGTGAATTTTCACAATCCACTTCTCAAGGCTCCAGTGTGGACAGCGAGACTTGGAGGTCAGATTCTCTTACCTGCGTTCCAGGCGGGAGGATCACTCGCTGGAAAGGATTCATCTGCCGCCTCATCAATGGCATTCAGGGGACGCTTGCCTGACATGTCGGTGATGATCGTCAACAGCAGCGATGCGGATTCCAGACATTCAACTGCATGTGGTTCAGCGTGAGGTAGATGCAATAACTTGCCTGCGGTCAGCTCATGTGATTCACCCAAGCAGTTGAATTTTACGCGGCCTTCGAGGCATTGAATTGTGATAATGCCGGGCGCTGTGTGCTCAGGCAAAGACTTACCAGCCTGTAAAACCAGGCGAATGAGCTGGAACTCTTCCGTTTTGACCAGCGTGGTTGTTTTAGTTGACTCCAGATCCGCCCCCAGCGGGCTTATGTCAACCACTTCACCCGCTTTGGCATGTGAAAGTGTCATGACTGCTATCCTTCTGTTAGAGTCTATGGCTGCTTCAGTAATCCAGTCGTGATTACCAAATCAGGCACGCGAACTGTATAGCTGGCGGGTGCCTGTATTCATTGTAAGGCTCCAGACGCGTACAGAAAAGGGGCGATTCCCAAAAGGGGCCGAGAAGCCGTTTAACTTTGCTGTAACTGCTGCACGCCTCTCTCCAGAATCTGCTGCGCTGACAGGCTGATTTTGGGATCACACAATTCCCAGGGGGTTTCGCCGGTTCGGATACAATGTGCAAAATGTTCTGTCGCTGTCTGCAGGGTAAGCACTGGACACTCGACTTTCATCTCTGTTCCCAGAGGTTCGTCCTCGGTTGCCAGCATCAGTCTTCCTTTTTTATGCGGTTCGACAATCAAGGTTCCTTCGGTACCATAGATCGCGGTTGCGTAAGCTGTCAGTTTACCGACTTGTGACCAGGACCCTTCCGCGGTTGCAACCCCGTGCGGGTACTGCATGACGATCAGCGCATTGTCTTCTACACCAAGCGGGGCAGGGCGGTACTGTCCTCCCAGGCCGGTGACTGAATCCGGTTCTCCCAGCAGATTACTGGCCAGGACGCAGCCGTAACAACAGTAATCCATCATGGCGCCGGCACCATTCAGCTCTGCATCAAAGAGCCATTCACAGAAATAATCGCTGCAGCCGAGTTCTTTGGGACCGGCATGGGCGGCCCGGTATTTCACCTGCCAGAGGTCTCCGATGCCACCCGCTTTGGCAAAGGCAATCGCATGTTGCATCTGGGGCCACCAGGCGAAAGGCCAGTTGACCATCAGGCACAGATCTTTTGCTTGAGCGGCAGCCAGCATCGCCTCGGCCTGCGCGAGACTCGCAGCCATCGGCTTTTCGATCATCACGTGCAGCCCTTGTTCCAAGGCCAGTAGTGTCAGTTCCGCCCCTGCTTTGTTACTGCTGAAAATGAAGACGCCATCCAGTTCCTGTTCGCTCAATAGTTTTTCAGCTGTTTCATAAACGGGGCATCCAAATTCACTCTGAATGCGTTCCCGCAAGGCCTGATTGGTATCGAAAGCTCCCACGAGCTCCGCATTTTCAGAATGCATCAGCTGGGGCAGATGATCCCAGACGTGGTCATGAATTAAGCCGAGAACTCCGATGCGTACTGGTGATTGTGACATGCTGTCGCTCGATATTTAAAAGAGAAGGATGAGTTATTGATTTTCCTGCTGAACGAATTCGGTGAAACTCTGTCTGATCTGTTCGATTTGCGTTTCCGTATAGTCGAGTCGTTCGGACTGTCCCCAGACGGGAGCCGGCCAGTAAGGATCAGTATGTTTCCGCCCAATCACATGAATGTGCAACTGGCTGACCACATTACCCAGCGTGGCGATATTCAATTTATCCGGTTCATAGTGTTGTTGCAGGTAACGGGCAACCAGATTCACCTCACTCAGAATTGCGGTCTGCTGGGCGAAGGGGAGTCGCGTCAGCTCAATTTCCTCGCAGTGGGGAACCAGAATGAACCAGTCGACCAGCGCATTGTTCATCAACAGCAGTCGTGATTCCGTCAGCTCACAGATGGGATGGCAGTCTGCCTGCAGGCGTGCGTCCAGTTCCATGGGAATTCCTTTTTCATGAACCATATTTTACTCGTTTAGCCGGCCCGGTTGATCAGAAAGGTTGCCATCTGGTCGAAAAACAGTTCCAGGGTCTGGCGAATTTCCGCGGGAACTTCTGTCTCAGTCATGGCGGCAGTCATCAGCTCCATCCAGCGATCCCGGGCACTCTGGTTGATCGCAAACGGTGCGTGACGCATACGGAGAGCAGGATGTCCTCGCTCCTTTAGATAACGCTGAGGGCCACCGAGACGATATACCAGAAATTCTTTCAGGCGATATTCTGCGCCAGCCATGTCATCCTGCGGGTACATGGGGTTTAGAATGTCGTCCGTTTTCACTCGACGATAAAAGGCAGCGATCAGCTGCTCCAGATGGGCTTCTCCCAGGTGATCAAAGATTTCTTCCAGTGCGATCTGATTCATCGAGTTTCGCGTTTCCTCTATGGTGCCGTATATTTCTCTCTGTGCTTAAAATTTGGCAGAACGTAGTAGGGCCTGCCGTTGAATTTGTGTATCTTAGGATTTACGGGTTCAGATTCCTACCCTCCCGTAGTTCTGAGCTGGATGCACTCTTAAAGTCATTTCAGTGGAGAAGTAATGTACTCCCGAATCTGTTGTCTGTTGACTCTCTTTGTTTTAACGTGTCACTCTGAACTGGGAGCGGGAGAACCAGTCTGGAAGAACTTCACTGCCAGCCCCTGGTTTGCAGAGCAGATCTCGTATCAGCATCTTGAGCCTGAGGTGCGTGCCATCATCGTCGCTCCGCTTCCCAGGCGCATTGCAGTCGAGAAGCCGACTCGTGTTGTGTTCTTCGCGACTCCCAATGGAAATACGATCGAACAGACACTGGGGTGTCAAAAACAGGAAGGACGCGACTGGCATTTTGAGATCCAGCAGATTGCCGCTCAGCACCGCCAGTGGCAGGCCTGGAATCCCCGGGAGAATCTGATCCTGGTCTGCCTGGAAGCCGAAGGTCTCAGCTGGCCACGCTGGCGGGCGCGTCACACTAATAATCCTGTGTTGATTCAGAACATCATTCGCAGCATCCTGTCTGCGATTCCGCTGAAAACACCACGTCTCACACTGGCCTGTCACAGTGGGGGTGGCAGCTTTATGTGGGGATTTCTCAATGGGACAGACCAGATTTCAGAACAGGTCGATCGGTTTCTCTTTCTGGATGCGAACTACTCTTTCAGCGTGGCGGATCAGCATGGTCTGAAGTTTCTGAACTGGCTCCAGGGGGATGAGAAACGCTGCCTGATTGTGATCTGTTATGATGACCGCAACGTACTTTTCCAGGGCAAGAAGGTCATCGGCCTGACGGGAGGCACTTACCGCGCGACGGGCCGCATGCGCGATCGGTTTGCCCGCGAGTTGAAATTTGAGGAAACTCACTCGGGAGATTTACAGATCGCCTCCGCTCTCAACGACCGGTTGATACTGATCACGCACCTTAATCCGCAGAATCGAATTCTGCATACCGCGCTGGTAGGCGACATGAACGGATACCTTTACGGTATGACGGTAAAAACTCCCCCCGGCCAGCAGATCAAATTACCGCAGGGACCCCGTCAGTATGTCCGCTGGATCCAACCGGAACCCTTCAAGGAATCGGTAGTGGAGAAGGCCGATTAAAATAGTGGCGCTTTCCCCAACTGGCGACGTATGACCGCCCACTGGCCGGCGTGCATCATCCAGTGCGTCGCTTCTCCTGCAAAAATACAACCAACTGTTGGCCCCAGGTAGTTCACTTTTTCCGGCGCTGGTTGCGACAGCTGCTCATCACTCAGTGTCGCCAGCAGCTTTGAACTGGCTTCGCGCTGCTCGTGCATCAGCTGAATATATTCGGCTTTACTCAGGAAGTCTCCCGGTTCATCACTGGCAGCGGTTTCTCTGGTGTGTCGTTCCGTAAATCCATCGGGCAGCGCCGGCATTGCATCGGGGGCGACTTGAGATACATGCATGTGCTCACTCTGGATCAGGTGGCCCAACTGCCAGGCGATGTGGTTCATGCTCTCTGCCGGTCTCACCAGCAGTTCTGCGTCGGTCAGATCATCCAGGTACATGTTGACGACAGTAGTCGGAAGTTGCAGGGCTGCGGTAATGTGTTCTGCCAGGCTCATTATATGGTTCTCACTAACAAACAGGGGGTATTCAGATTCGAGTAAATGCGATTATTGAAAAGCGACGGTTAGAGAATTTCCACGGGTTGTTTGCGCGGCGCCCAGAGTGCTTCGGCAAACTTGACACGACAGGTCTGACCGCGGTAGCGGGCCAGGTTCTCTTTTCCCTGCAGGGCTCCGTTGGATTGTGCGGGATCGTACTTGACGTTGCGTTGTAATGCCATATACCGTCCCAGCCATTCCTGAGATTTCTCCCAGTAATCCGTCACATCCACGAACGTATCAGGTTCAAATCCGATGGTATGGCCCGGACCGTTATCATAATGATAAATCTTGCGTGGTCCTCTGAACCGATCCTCGTTCAGAACCCGTCCTCCATGATTCAATGCGATTTTACTCAGCTGGGAAGCCACTGTATGGTCATGATGATGATCGAATTCCCAGAGCTGCAATGCGATGTCCGGTTTGATGTCATATACCGCGGCTGCTACTTTTTCTTTGGTTTCCTGATTGGTGTCATACCGATGTGAGGCAAAATCCAGATAACGGGTTTCAATGCCATAGTCCCGGGCAATGCGGACGACCCCCTCTTTAAATTCCGCTTCCCTCCCCTTGGTCGGGGGCCAGTTACTGTAGTCGCCGATCAGAATCAGCTGTACGACCCGGTAGTTCTTGGCAACCGCCTGCAGCATGATCCCGGGGACGCCGTAAGCGCAGTCGTCAAAGTGGGCTCCGATGGCGAGTAGTGTTTTCTGATCAGCCATGTCCGCGATACTCCCTTCGAAGGAATCGTTGAAATAACAGAACTGCATCCGTTTGAATGTCGTATCTGATCATACCTGAGCAGGGCTGTGGTCGCTATGAATAAGGGGCGGGATAGAAAAAGAAGGAGCCCGACCAGAAACAGTGTTCTGGCCGGGCCTGGTTGATCAGAGTGCGCCTGATCGAGTAGTTTAGGCAGGACGTTTTTTAAGCGGGCGGGAGGTTATGCCAGTTCCGCGCGTTTGCTGGAACTGTTAATGAAAAACTCAAGGTATTCGGACTGGGCAATGATCAGGTCAAACAGTTCCTCAGCTGCCTCGAGGTTTTTGGTTTCAATGATATCTTTGACTGCTTCACACAGGTTTTGCGCGGGAGTGTAAATGTCGACCGGCGTTGCTTCCGACAACTCACCCAGGGCACTCTTCAGATTATGAGCGAATGCCTGTTTGAGTTCTTCCCGGTCACGGGTTTTGTAAATGACCCCGGTGATCCCGAGTTTCTTGGCCAGTTCCAGTCGTTCCTGTTGTCGATTCTGAGTCTGGTTACCGGGCTGGATCGATGTCATCAGGAAATACATGGGGGCTTCAAGTTGGCCATCGTCGTTATAACGTTCCTGTTTCTGTACCTTCAGGAACAGATCCAGGCCGTCCAGCTCACGCATTACCAGTTCCGAGAACACGATTTTGATCTCGCTGTCCTGTTCCAGGATGGAAAGGGCTTCAAAACCGGAAGAGGCGCAAATGACTTCATAGCCCAGCTCTTCCAGTAACCTGGTATGCACGTAGCAGGTATATCCAACATCATCAACAACTAATACTTTCATAGGCGCAATTCTCGATCAGGGGTGAATTCGTTTTTTTCCGGTTCATCCACTTTTAAAAAACTGAAACTGTCATTCCTTTCGCAGTGAATTCTTTCTACTCGTTCGCACTCTGCGAAAACCAAGTGGGAAACTCCATGAAAAAACACTCGACTCTGGTGGGAGGGAGTGTTTACTCGCAAATCACAACTTCGCAGCCAGCCAGCAGGCCGCTTGCGGTGTTTTTTGAACTCGAACAGGTTGTGATTTAAAGTATTTTGCATGATGTATCCGTAAAAACTATATCACATATTTCACTTCATAAACCAGTTTTCGGTTCTCGTTACAGCTTCCGGATCACCTGGAAATGCCACTTTACCTGTTCATTTCCATTCCTGCTTGAAGCCCTAACGCAACATTCACACTGCCTGTCTACCGGACCTGTCAAAATGTGCCTGAAATCAGCGATTTTCTACTGCTGCGGTAATGTTGCTCTGGGACAACATCAGGCCGCATAATAATCCCCACTTTTTTCCGAAATTTCTGGGAGGTGATTGCCCGCCGAAGCGGGACTCAGTCTGGACTTTGCTTGAGGGGGGGCTTACGATTATAGGTTGAACAATTTTACTTCTGAAGCGGATCTGAATCTGTCTCAAATGCGTTTCATCAAACAGATAAGGGAATACAAATGAGTGAAGTCACACGTCGCAGTTTTCTGCAAACCAGCGCCGGTGCAGTGGCAGCAACTTCGCTGCTGAGCAATACCGCCCGTGCCGATGTGAATGGAAAAATCCGAGTCGCTGTACTGGGAGTTAACGGTCGCGGACGTACACACATCAAAGCCGTCGGCGATGTCGAAGGAGCCGATGTCGTTCTGCTCTGCGACCCCGACGAACAGGTTCTCGCGAAACGGGCTGCCGAATTCGAAAAGAAATACGGTCGCAAGGTAGAAACAGAGACCGATATGCGAAAGGTCTTTGATCGCGATGACATTGATGTCGTGACAGTAGCAACCCCCAACCACTGGCACTCCCTGGCCACCATCTGGGCCTGTCAGGCTGGTAAAGACGTTTATGTCGAAAAACCGGGTTCGCATAACCTGTTCGAAGGTCGCAAGATGATTGAAGCGGCTGACAAATATAAACGCATCGTCCAGCACGGCGTTCAGTTACGCAGCCAGCCTGCGATTCAGGAGGCTGTCGAACATCTCCGTAAAGGAACGATCGGAGATGTCTACATGGCGCGTGGCCTGGTCTTCCGCTGGCGTCCTTCCATCGGTAAAAAACCGAATGAAAAGGCACCTTCCTACCTCGACTGGAATCTCTGGCAGGGACCTGCTCAGGAAACCGATTTCTCACGTCGTTACGTGCACTACAACTGGCACTGGACCTGGGATTACGGTAACGGCGACGTCGGCAACCAGGGCGTTCACGAAACCGACATGTGTCTCTGGGGGCTGGACGTCAAACTGCCTTCGCAGATCACTGCCATGGGCGGCAAGTTCCTCTGGGACGATGATAAAGTTACACCGGAACTGCTGACGACGAACTACTTCTATCCGGAAGAGAACAAAATGATTCAGTTCGAAGTTCGTCCCTGGTGCACGAACACGGAAGATGGTGCCACCGTCGGTAATATCTTTTACGGTTCAGAAGGCTACATGGTCATCAAAGGTTATCAATCCTATGAGACCTATCTCGGCCAGAAACGGGAACCCGGTCCGAAGAACAGCGGCGACGATCCTGTC
The DNA here is from genome assembly GCF_008329715.1 of Gimesia chilikensis. Lineage (GTDB taxonomy): Bacteria > Planctomycetota > Planctomycetia > Planctomycetales > Planctomycetaceae > Gimesia > Gimesia chilikensis. The sequence goes on from NZ_VTSR01000018.1 coordinate 120,468, forward strand.
GTAGCTCACTTCACCAACTTCCTGGACGCCGTCCGTTCACGGAAAGCAGAAACGCTGAACGGTCCGGTTGAAACCGCTCATACGAGCTCCGGAATTGCTCACCTCGGTAACATCGCTTACCGTCTGGGACGGCAGTTGAACTTCGATCCGAAGACCGAACAGTTTGTAAACGATCCGGAAGCAGATAAGTATCTGACTCGTCAGTACCGCAAGCCGTTTGTCGTACCCAACGAAGTCTAATCTATGACAATCGAATTTTGTTGAATCGATCAACAGCACTGGAGCCCGGCTTCAGTGCTGTTTTTTATGCGCGGCGTGCAACGCATTGACCAGATAAAAAAATAGAGGCTGATCCACGTTACCGCAGATCAGCCTCCGGTTAAATTTCGTTTGGATCGAGGTGATCCTCACGAGTGGTGGTTGCCGATGACAACCCGCCAGTAGTCGCTAAGAACAACCACCTTTCTGGCTACAACAATAACTGTCCACTCAATCACCTCCTTTTCTTTGTAAAACTCCCTGTTTCATCATCGGTCTGTAGCTCCAATTAGAATACAGGCTTCAGTCCTGTCGCACTGCGTGGGTGCGACACAGTCTACAATGGTATTTTTGCAAATACCCGAGATCTGGCAATACCGATTTCTTGTCCTCACGCGGAATTTCTCAAGAACAGGAATTACCTCAAAACCTAACTTATTCAGCTTGAATGAGATAAGGATTTTGTATCTCGACAGCATTTCAAACGAGGGCAGAATCGACCCTGCAGACACTCGTCGAAAATACTGTTTTCCTGTGTACTGACACTCCTCCAGCAGGAGGGGTTCGGGATTTTATTTTTGTTCTTCCGGTGCCATATGAGGTTCGAACACGGTCCGACTGGCCACCTCTGCCTGGCGGATGGCTGTGACGGCTTCGTCGTACAGCACTTCCTGACAACGCACCAGATTCTTTTCCTTATTGGGCGTGATCCGCTCATAGACACCGTCACCATTCAGTACCCGTGCCTTGGCGTTGTCTTCAAAATAACAGTTCAGAATTTTGATCAGTTTGTTCCGGCAGTTTTCTTCCTCAATGGGAACAAGCAGTTCCACTCGGCGATCAAGATTACGCGGCATCCAGTCTGCACTGGAAATGAAAACCCGCTCATCGCCTCCATGATAAAAGTACAGAATGCGGGCGTGTTCCAGGAAACGATCGATGATGCTCACGACTTCGATATTTTTACTGAGCTTGGCTACTCCCGGGCGCAGGCAGCAGATACCGCGAATATTCAATTTGACTTTCACACCGGCTTCGGAAGCCTCGTACAGGGCATCAATGATTTCCGGATCGACCAGAGAATTGATTTTGGCCACGATCCGCGCTTTCTGTCCCTGTTTCTTTCGCTCCGTTTCGTGATGGATCATATCCAGCAGTTTGTCGCGCAGACTGATCGGAGCCGCTTCCAGTTTCTGATATTTCTGGGGGATTGAATAACCGGTAATCGAATTGAAGAAGTTGATTGCATCGGAGGCGAGCGCTTCGTCAGAGGTGAAGTAACTAATGTCGCTGTAGATCTTGGCGGTGGCATCGTTGTAGTTGCCGGTCCCGAAATGCATGTAGCGTTGAATCCCGTGAGGCTCGCGACGAATGATGCAGCAGATTTTGGCGTGGGTCTTGAGTCCTTTCACTCCATAGATCACCTGCACCCCTGCATGTTCAAGGTTTTTAGCCCATTCGATATTGCGGGCTTCGTCAAAGCGGGCCTTCAGTTCCACGATCGCGGTGACATGTTTGCCCTGCTCAGCAGCGCGAATCAGGGCTGCCACAATCGGGCTGTGTTTACTTGTGCGATACAGAATCTGCTTGATGGCGAGCACATCGGGATCGACGGCTGCTTCTTCTACCAGCCGGACCACAGGCTCAAAGCTCTCGTAAGGATGGCAGAGCAGAATGTCCTGACGGGTAATGTTTTCAAACATACTGATTCGCGGATTCACTTCCGGAGAAGGTTGAGGAGGCCAGTTGGCATCCTTCTGGCTGTCAAAGCCGGAGATATCCGTCAGACGCATGAACGCAGTCAGATCCAGGGGACCGGGAATGCGATAGACGTTTTCATCCAGAACGCCCAGGCCCCGCTCCAGAAATTCCAGGGTTTCAACGGAAACCGATTCGGCAATTTCCAGACGAATACAGTCACCCTGCTTTCGCTGATCGAGCATGTCTTCCATCTGGTGCAGCAGGTCTGAAGCGAATTCATCCTGTAGACTGACATCGGCGTTTTTCGTCACACGGAAAGGAATGCACTCCAGAACTTCTTCGCCCCGGAAAAAATGTTCGATAAACAGACAGACGGCATCTTCCATCGGCAGATACTGGTATCCGCCTTCCGAAGGGAGTGTGATAAAACGAAAATCGGTACGACCGAAGGGAATGATGGCAAACCGGTCGCGGGGCTTTTTACTTTTTTCATCAGGGCTCAGTCGTACCACAAGGTTGAGCGTGTGGTTGACCAGGTAAGGGAAGTCCTTATCCGGCGTCACGGCCATCGGTGTCAGGACCGGATAGATCTCATCCCGAAAGACGTGTTCCACGATTCTGCGTTGTGAGTCTGAAAGTTCGAGGGGATTGACGCGTTGAAAGCCGGCCTCCGCCAGCGGTGGTTCAATCTCTTTCAACAGACACTGATATTGATCCACCATCATTTGATGAGCGCGGAGACTGACGGCTTCCAGTGTTTCTTTCGCAGTCATCCCGGAAGGATCTGTACTTGTATTTCCACTGGCCTGCAGCAGGTGTAAGCCACCCACGCGGACCATAAAGAACTCATCCAGGTTGGAACTGGTAATGGCCAGAAATTTCAAACGTTCCAGTAACGGAATACTCGTGTCGTGGGCTTCATCCAGAACGCGTTGATTGAATTCCAGCCAGCTTAATTCACGGTTCAGGTAATTTGCAGTATTCGAAGCCATGGGCAAACTGATGTCCTGTTGGATATGGATGATGACTCAATCGGCAGTGATATCGAGTCCGCTGCCGGATGTTCCTTATTGTTTTTTTCTCAAATGGACTTTCATGCCGAAGACTTCTTCGAACAAAGGTCCTTTTTCCACGAGCGCGATCTGTTCCAGAGAAACGTCTTCCACGTGGGGAATGGAAATAATTAACTGTCCCTGAGTAATTTCACATTCAATTTCCTGCACGCGCTGCGAGTAGGAATAATCCAGTGCGTCGGCAACGCGAAGAATCGCCGCCATTTTGGCGATCGCGATGCGACTGAAACGGTCTAAAGTCGAATACCCCTGGTGAGTCGCTTTGGGAGAAGCTCTCCGGTGGTAACGGGCAATCAGCGCCACCAGCAGCAGATCGACCTGACCGAGACCAAACAGGTTTCCGTTGCTGATCAGGTACATGGAATGTTTGTGGTAGCCGCGCTGGTTGACGTAGATGCCGATCTCGTGCAGCAGCGATGCGGTATAAAGCAGCAGTCGGTTTTTGGCGTCCAGCTTATGCTCGTTGTGTAATGACTGAAACAGGGTGTCGGCCAGAAACGCGACATGCCGGGCATGGGCTTCGTCGAAGTCGAATCGTTTCCCAAAGTCAATTGAGGAGCGGATCACCTGCTGATTGAACTCGTCAGTCCAGTTGTTCTGGTCAGCCATTTCTTTCAGCAGACCATCGCGGAAGTTCGCTTTGGTGACGTAGATGTGTTTCTGCTGGTAAGCCTCGGCCAGCTTGGTATAGGCCAGCAAGGCAGGCCCCAGAGTCTCTGCATCAGTGAAGGAGAGGTGGTAAGTCTGTGCCAGCTCATCCTCGCTCTGCTGAAGAATCCGGTCGGTGAACTTGCTCAATTCCGAGACTTTAAGGCGATCCAGTTCGTCAGGTGAATTGCCGGGATCCGGAATTTCGTCATCGGGACGCAGCTGTGCGAGGGCAAATCGGACGTCGCCTCCCAGCACCACCAGCTTGATCGATTTATCCCCGGGGACTTCGTGGGTGATCTGCTGAATCACGCGTTCGATCTGGTTCTCCATGATCGTCCGCTCTTTGGAAAGAGGCACCCGGTATCCTTTGAGCATCTCCCGCAGACGGAGTGCTCCCAGCCGGTAGTTACTGGAGAACAGCACGTTCCCTTCCTGGACCAGCAGCAGTTCTGTTGTTCCCCCACCGATTTCGGTGACAATCGTCTGGGCTTCGTCCAGATTGGGTTTGGCCGTCAGGTAGGGGCGGATTCCCTGGTATGTAATTCGGTTGACCTCTGCTTCATCCAGCGGTGAAACTTCAAAACCGGTGGCGATGAAAATCCGGTCGGTGAACGCCAGGCGGTTGTCTGCTTCACGGACCGCGCTGGTCGCGACGACGCGAATCTGGTCGTCACGGTTGATCTGATATTCATCCAGACGGCGGCGATAGCTCTTCAGGATGCGAACACATTCTTCCATCGTGGCCTTCTGAATGTTCCGCGTCTGAAAAGTATCCTTCCCCAGCGTAACCGCCTGAGAGAGACGCTCCAGAGCATAGACCGTACCGTCTTCCTTGATCTCGGCAATCGCCATACGGATGGCGCCGGTGCCGATATCGATCACAGCAATTAAACGATTGGGCATGGATTCCAGTCGGCTGGATCCACCACTCGCCTCAGCTGGAGGGGAATCTTTTGTGTTCATACCTGTGTTTTAATTCTCGAGGATGACTGTTCCTGAATGACTTTCTGAGCCCAGGCGGCTACACCCATGACGCTGGAATCATCTCCCAGCTGGGCAGCGACGACTTTAAATGAATCTTTGAATGTCGGCATGACATTGTGCCGCGTGGCTTCCGAGACCGCTTCGACGAACAGGTCGGGCATCGCTTCCACAAGTCCCCCTCCCAGTACGATGACTTCGGGGGAAAGGGTGTGGACCATGTTACCTGCTGCAATTCCGATGTACTCAGCAGCCCGCAGAATAATTTTTCGTACACTTTCATCGCCCCCTTTAATCGAGGAAGCGAGAATACCGCTGCGGATATCAGACAGGTCTGTGCCTGCCAGCGAGCGGAGCTTGGGAGCATCACCCCGGTAAGCAGCCTGAGCTGCAGCGGCAGAGATCGCCAGTCGACTGGCCAGGGCCTCCAGGCACCCATGCTGTCCACATCCGCACTCGGGACCTTCCGGAAGGACTTTGATATGTCCGATTTCCATGCAGGAACTCTTACTGCCCTGAATCAACTGACCGCGATAGACGGCTCCTCCGCCGATCCCCGTTCCCGGGAAGATGCCCAGCGTCGAACTCGCTCCTCGGGCAGCGCCGAATCGATATTCGCCATAGACGCCCGCATCGACATCATTACAGAGGATTACCGGGCAACCAAACTCTTTCTCCAGTACCTGCTTAACCGGGGCATTGTACCAGCCGAGATTGGGGGCCTCGAAGATGATGCCCTGCTCAAGATCCAGCGGTCCCGGACAACCCACGCCGATCCCCGCCAGTTCGGCAGGTGTGAGTCCTGCTTCTTCCAGTGCCTGATGAATTGTCTGAGCCATCCGCTCCAGACCGAGCTCTACTCCTGCGTGCCCCTTGGTTTTTCGGCGTTTCTTTCCCAGGGTTTTATATTGTGAATCAAAGATCTTGGCGAGCATCTTCGTGCCCCCCAGATCGAAACCTGCCCAGTAGCCGCTCTTTGGTTGAACTGAATCAGTAGACATCTTCCAGTTTTCTATCTCTAGGATTTCGCTCTGCTGGTGTGTCAGCGTCAGAAGCGGCTCGCCACTTCCCGACTGAACTCATTTTATTATAGCGAAAAGTTCTTATCTCGTGAATTCTGACGGTTTTAGAACTCGAGAAGCAAGATGGACCATGAAATTTATACGATTCTATAGCAAATGGAGTCGATGATGCGGGATTTGAGCGGGAGCAGCCCCCGTTTATCCCTGATTCAGCCTCGGATATGAATCCGGTTCCCTGTTGACTTTAGTGTCTGCGTCAACTTGGATAAACTAATCGAAATAAAGTGAAGCGAATTTCTCTGGAAAGGCGCTGTGTACGTAAGTTTATAAGTTCCTGGGGTTCCCGATTAATGTATTTCCAGTTTCCTTGTGAAAAGTGTTCCAAAAAACTCAAAGTCCGCGATGAGAACGTTGGTAAGAAAGTCCGTTGTCCTTACTGTCATCACACGATGACAGTCAAAAAGCCGGAAACCCCCATCATCGATACGTCGGTTGATGTCAGCAGTTCTTCAGCGAGCAAATCGACAACCAGTAGTCGGGAAACCAAAAAACACGTATCCAGCGGTTGGGCCGACGGGACTGAAGTCAGTCTTTCCAAAAGTGGTCTGATTGCCATTGGTATCTCCATCGCCTATCTCGCACTGATGTTTCCCATTCGGAATTACTACTTTGGGGAACTCTTCCTGGACCGTGGCATGGTGCCTTATGCTCTGGTCTTTCTGATGAGCTGGTCTGGCACCATCCTCGTTCTGAAGTACTTCAAGCTGGTCAAGCAGAAGGAATCGATGCTGTTTGACACGCTGCCGACGGACATCTCGGAGGACATCTCTGAGAAAACCGTTCCTAAATTTATCGATCACGTGAGAAATCTTCCCGTCGATCCTCGGGAAAGCTTTCTGGTGAACCGGGTTTTGCGAGGTCTCGAGCACTTCCGGGTTCTGAAAAGCAGCTCCGAAGTTTCCAACCGACTGCAGTCGCAATCGGAAATCGATGCGACCGCCGTTGATTCCAGTTATACGATTCTTAAGGTCTTCATCTGGGCTATTCCGATTCTCGGGTTCATCGGAACCGTGATCGGGATTAGTGCTGCGGTGGGGGGCTTCTCAGGCGGTATGGATAAAGCCCAGGACATTTCCGCTCTGAAAGAGTCACTGGGAAGCGTGACCGGCGGTTTGTCGACCGCGTTCGATACGACGCTGGTCGCACTCGTGATGAGTATGCTGGTGATGTTCCCCAGCAGCTCCATGCAGAAATCAGAAGAAGACCTGCTGAACTGGGTTGATGAATACTGTAATGAAAACCTGCTGAAGCGACTCAAGGAAAGTGAGCATGGTGGCGGCGGAGGAGACGAGAAAGATCATCGTCGCCTCATTCAGCGAACCATCGATAAAGCGATGGCCAACCACCACGCCGAGTTACAGACGTGGATCGAAAAGCTGGAGGGCATCGGCGAAACCCTGTCTCAATCGGTGATGAAATCCTGGGGTAAGATCGACGAAAAAATCCGCGCTCAGCAGGAAGAGCAGATTTCGCAGGTGCAGGAAGTTGTCAAGCAACTGGAAACGGTTGAGGAGAAGATGACCGAGCTGCAGGCAGCACACACCTCTCATCTGGAGAAGATGAATGGTGAAGCAACTGAAATGGCTGAAGCCGCCGGTGTGCTGACCCAGTCTTTCAATGGAGTTCAGCAGGGACTGAATGGACTGAATACCGTGTTGACCAACCTGGGAGAGAAACAGATTCTGATTCAGCAGGTAGAAGCCCCCCGCAAGCGTTGGGGACTGTTTGGGAATTCAAGGAAAGTAAGATAACGTGGCGAGACGAAAGAAAAATGATGAAGAAACGGTCTCTCTCTTCCCGTTTCTAAGTATTCTTGCCTGCGTGATTGGTGTGCTGACGCTGATGATTACCGCCATGGCGCTCAGCCAGATGGATCAGCAGGATGACTCCTGGAAACGCGTAGAAGAATACGAAGAGAACATTAAGGAGATCAAAGAGAAAGAGCAGGAGCTGGAAGAAGTCGAGACTGAGGTCGCAGATTTATCGAAACTGAATCGCCAGTTGATGCTGGCACTGGAAGAGTTGAAGAAGCTCAAACAGGAAAAACAGAAACTGCCCTCTGACATCAAGCCGGAAGAGAAAGTCAAGCTGCTGGCCGAAGCCAATCGTCTGGAAAAGCGGATCGAAGAAATTAAGGACGATCCCAAGCAACTCCAGGAAGAAATCGACAAGCTCAAGAAGGAACTGGATAAACGGGAAAACCCGGTCGCTGCCGAAGTCCGGATTCAGCCGGGCGGAAGTGGTGTTGATCTGAACCCGACCTTTATCGAATGTACGAAAAACGGAATTGTAGTTCTGGACGGTCCCTCTAAGGATCTGCATGTCCGTCGCGACGACCTCCGCAAAAGCCTGCCGTTCGTGGAGATGCTCGATAAAATCGGTGCCCAGCCGAAAGGGACTGTGATCTTCCTGATTCGTCAGGATGCCGTCTACACCTACAATATTGCTTCCAGCGTGGCTCGTTCGCGTTACTGTCCCAACGGGAAGCTGCCCGTCGAAGGGAACGGGAAAATCGATCTGAGTAAGTTCAAAAACAGTTCAGGTTGACCGCTGTCACTTCGAAGCTGGTTTTCGGACAATGATCTGGATGACCTGTCTTATACGAAAAAAGCTCTGCCAGTCTGATCTGGCAGAGCTTTTCTTATTTAGTTGACTGACGAATTCAGTTCTGTTTTCTCAGGTCGTAGCACATCAGCACATCCTGATCCCGCAGATAGAGTTTGCCGCCACAGACGACCGGGTGTGCCCAGGCTTTGCCCAGCACCTGATCTGCCTTGAAGCTCCCTTTGAGAATATATTCTTTGGGATTGGCTTCAATCAGGGCGACTTCACCACTCTGGTAGCGATAGATCAAATTGCCATCAGCGAAGACCACTGCAGCGGATCCGGAACCTTCGCCCCGGATTTTGCCACCCCAGGCAACTTTGCCGGTTTTCAACTCGAGGCAGAGGGGGAAGCCATTGTTGTGACCGTGGCCACAATAAATATGGTCTTTGTAGAGGACCATACCACCATGGTGATTCTGCATAGTCTTGGGATCCAGGAAGTAAACTTCTTCGGCTTTGATACCATCTCCCTCTTTAGATAGCTTGAGCAGAGCACTGCCTGTACCATAACCGGTGGAACAGAATACATAATCGCCGGAAACGATGGGGGTCGGAATGTTGGCGACACCGTTGGCAACCGGATTGTAGTTCCAGAGCAGTTTACCGTCGCTGGCACGTACGCCAATCACACCGCGACCGGTGAGCTGCACATACTGTTTGACGCCACCGGCGTTGGAGATCACGATGGAAGAGTAGCCGGCTCCATCCTTTCCTTTGTCGCCCAGATCGGAAACAGAAGTTCGCCAGATTTCCCGTCCCGTGGTTTTATCCAGGGCGACCATCATGGCGTCTTTTCCGCCCGGTGTGCAGAGGACCCAGTCCCCGTCGACCAGGGGGGATTCAGAGAATCCCCATTTAGACATCATCTTGCCATCCCATTCGTCCTCGAAGTTTTTCGTCCAGATGACTTCGCCGTCAGCGACGCTCAGGCAGGAAATGGCTCCATTGGAGGTAATGGCATACAGACGGTCGCCATCGATGGCAGGAGTACAACGGGCTCCCGGATAACCGTGTTCCGGATTCAGCTCGAGCAGATTGGTTTTCCAGAGGATTTTACCGTCATCAATATTAACGGCGATGACGGCCTGACCCTCGGGCAGGTTTCCTGTGGTAAACAGGCGGTTGTCCTTAATGGAAACTCCAGCATACCCCTTGCCCAGACCAGTCGCGGTCCAGGTCAGTTTGGGGGGCGTTGCATTCCAGTCCTGCAGGAGACCGGTGTCCGAGGAATGGTTCTGGCGATTCGGACCGCGCCACTGCTCCCAGGAGTCAGAGAGTTTGGTCGGTTCCAGAGCATGGGCAGACATGGTCAGTCCGCCAACGAGTAAAGCTCCCAGGAACAGACGAATGGGCATAGAGAAGCTCATAGTCAAGTAATCCTTTTGTGTGATCTTGAAGACAAAGGGGGGAAATTAGTCTGAGTCACTCCCGGCTTTCCGGGTGTGGGTGGTTCGGGCAAGCGGGACGCAGGTATTCAGGTAAGACACGTAAGCTGATGCCGATTATATGTGCCGGTTCCATTGGCTGCAATCAATGGTTTCCAATTCCGACTGAGCGGAGAGAATTCTTTCAGACGGGGCAGGGTGAACAATAAAGAGTTCCAGTCTCAGTCGGAGATTCCCAAAGCGGTATCAATCCTGTGCTGGAGCTCTGCAGGAGTCAGGTCGGAGACACGAAAGACCTTCAACCCGGCGGTGTCCCCTTTGATCAGCTCAATCTGAGATCGTTTCAGTTGGAGTCCATTCTGTAGCACTTTGAGCAGAGCTTTATTCGCTTTTCCCTTTTCCGGGGCCTGGGTGACGCTGACTTTAAGTCGACCGTCGTGCACGCCCTCGATCTGATTCCGGCTGGCTTTCGGTTGTGCCCGAACCGGCAGCAGTACTGCAGAGCCGTCAGATTCCAGGTTCAGGGATGCTGTCACGATGAACACTCATTCTTTAATCAGAGGACTCCAGCCCTTCATACAGGGCGCTGCCGACTCGTACCAGGGTTGCACCTTCTTCGATGCCCGTTTCAAAATCGCCACTCATGCCCATCGAAAGTTCCTGGAGCGAAACATGCTCCGGTGAACGTTGCTGCAACTCGTTGCGGAGTTCGCGTAACTCACGAAAGACCGGACGAGCCAGTTCCCGATCTTCGACATGCGGAGCCATCGTCATCAGCCCTGTAATCTTTACGTGCAAGACCTGACAGAGAGACTCCCACTCTGCCGACAGAGATTCCCGGGAAAAACCTTTTTTGCTGGCTTCCCCTGCAAGATTGACTTCGATCAGAACTTCCGGCCTTAACTCCGACTCACCAGCAATGCGATCAATGGCTTGCAGCAACTTCAGCGAATCAACCGAATGAATCAGGTTACAGTGCGCAATTGTACGTCTGACCTTATTGCGCTGTAACGGGCCAATGAAGTGCCAGCGTAGTTCAGGAGAGAGCAGAGTGGCCCGCTCTTCCAGTTGAGGAGTCCGGCTTTCACCCAGATCCCGGCATCCCAGTTCCACCAGTGCCTGAACCCACTCTAATCGGGCGTATTTGGTGACAGCTACCAGTCGGACGGACTGCGGATCTCGCTGTACGCGTTGGCAGGCCGCATCGATGCGGTTTCGAATGCGGGTGTAATTATCGTGAATGATCACATTCAGGTCGTCCATTACCGGCCTGTCCTCATGCTGTTCTCAGTAGGCGAGAGCGGTGTCTGAAAGCTCTCGGGCTCAGACGATTATCATACAGGTAGAGAATGCGAATTCAACAGTGTCAGATCTGCCGGGAATTCATTCAGGCAATGACTTTGCCCAGGAAGCGGACGCCGTATTCCCAAAAGTGCTCTTCTTCGACTTCCTTCTGGCGAACGATTTCAGCACGGAACCAGGTTACCTGATCAGCGCCCACGGGAACACCAACGCGAATCTGGGTCTCATAGATCCGCATCGGGTAGATAAACGAGAGTCCCGACTGGGAGATAGAGCGGGACCAGACTTTGGTCATTGCCTGGTCGAATTCCTGGGTTCCATCCGGAATAGACAACCAGACTAGACCCCGGAAATTCTTACGTTCGTGCGCCCTTTTTTCTGAATAATGAGCGCTGGTCCGCGCATCGAGGCGATCCAGGGTATCCAGAACGCGATTGATGGCGCGGTTCTGCTTTTCACTATATTGTTCCAGGCTTATCAGACTCATCACTCACACTCACTAGAGAAAATCTTACGACTGAGGGGATATTCATAAAGTTTGAATTTCAGTCAGCTTGATGAAAAGTGTTTGTATACGCCTTCACTCTTTTGGAACTATAGGTCCAATTCGAATACAGTCAAATCCCTCCTGAAACAAATCGATACCTTTTGATGTGTTGTGTAGGGTTTGGTTTAGTAAGTCTTTATGTTTCAACCGTTTGCAGGTTCGAAAGAAAATCTTTCAATGAGGAGACTTCTTCGTTCAGGCATTCCATAAACTGCTCAGCAGCGCCGGAATTACGGGAGTTGATAATCCCCTGTACCACGTCTTTGACGCTCTGGGTGGGAGTATACAGATCGATCGCTTTATCTGACGACGATATCTGGGGTACGCCCATTGCCATTTCGTGTAATGATTGTTTCAGCACTTCCTGATCGAGCGGCTTAAACATGATTTTGGATATCCCCAGCTCTTCTGCGAGCTTGAGACGCATGACATCTTTATCCTGCGAATTCTTTTCCATACGGAGTGCCGTCATCAGGATGAACTGCGGGGGATCCAGGGGCCCTTCATCTGTAAAACGTTCGACGTTCTGTGCTTCCATATATAAGTCGACACCGTCCATGCCGCGCATCATCAGATCTGAGATGACGATATTAATATCGTTATCCATTTTCAGCATTTTTAATGCTTCGAACCCCGATGTGGCAGAACAGACTGAGTATCCGAACTGTTCAATCAAACGGGTATGGAAGTGACACGTGTATCCAACGTCGTCAACGACTAAAACTTTCATGGCGGTACACCCTTCTAGGTGGGTTTGGTCTCAACTGATATTCTATTACAGGGACTGATTGACCTCAGTTTTTAAGGTCTCTAATTCGGTCAGCAGGGCATTGATCTCTTGTTCCAGTTTTTGAAACTTGCTCTGGCTCGCCTGGAGGTCTGCCGACTTGCCGTCATTTTCCAGTGACTGCAGCAGAGGATAAGGTCCGGTCTGAGTGTAGTTTCCGACAGTTCCCTTGTAGGCGTGGGCGACTTCCGCGAGCAGACCTGCATCATTACTGTCAATCGCCCGACGGATGTCCTGCATCTGTTCCGGAGCCAGGGCCACAAACAGATCAATCAGTTCGGTCAGGAATTCAACATCGTTGATTGCCATATCCAGAACCTGTTCTGGTTGGATCAAACGCCAGGTGCCTGTAGATTCAGCTGAACTTGAATTCGTCATTTTGGAGAGATCCTTACCGGGACGGGGGGCTTTAAATGCCCCTGCAGAAGGTCACTGAAGAGGTAAAAAGCCCGAGAACCGGTTGAAATGAAAAATAAACTGGTCTAATTTCAAGCCTAGTTCTTGATTTTCAGGATCAGCGTGGATTCTTCGAAATGCGTAGAAACACGGAGCGTTTCTGTGATGATTTTGTCGGCTATGCAGGTTGCTGACTGATAAATCGGATATATATATCAAAAAATATCAGTTCACAAACGGATAGAGAAGAGCCGTGTTTTACACTGTGAGGTAAATCACTGCAGGTGGATTTTCTCTGACAGATCGCTTCACGCGATTAAATCTGAAAATCATCGGTCGCTTTGGCAGAGTGCTCCAGTTCGGCAAGGACTTCGCGCACAAGTGCTTCCTGGATCTCTTTGAAGACTTCAACGCGGCCCAGACAGGTGGGCAATACAAATCGCAGTTTGCCACCGACCGTTTTTTTATCGAGTTTCATTCGATCAATGATGTCATCAGCGCTCAGGGAAACTCCCTCAGGGAGTTGAACGGGCAAGCCCAGAGCTGAGAGCAGGTGAATCTGACGTTCCGTATCATGCTTTGAAATCAGATCCAGCTTTTCCGCAAGGGTGCTGGCGTAGATCATGCCGATTGCCACTGCCTCGCCATGCATGAGCTCACCATAGCCGCATAATGCTTCGAAGGCGTGGGCAAACGTGTGCCCGTAGTTCAAAATGGCTCTCAAACCTGTACGTTCATGCTCATCCTGCTCTACGACCTCTGCCTTGAGTTCGCAGCTGCGAGCAATGATATTTCTCAGTACTTCCGGATCTCGTTCATTCAGGCCGGTGACATTCTCTTCCAGGTATTGAAAGAATTTGGCATCCAGGATGACACCATATTTGACCACCTCAGCCAGTCCACTGCGATAATCGCGTTCCGGCAGAGTTTCGAGCGTAGACGTATCGATAAAGACTCCCACAGGCTGGTAGAAGGCACCAATCAGGTTCTTGGCCTGCGAATGATTGACGCCCACTTTTCCACCTACGGAACTGTCCACATGGGCCAGCAATGATGTCGGCACCTGCACGAAAGGCAGACCTCGGACATAAGTCGCTGCGACAAACCCACCCGCATCTCCAGTGACGCCTCCCCCGACAGCAATCAGCACGGTCTGGCGATCAGCTTTCATTGCCACCAGACGGTCGTACAGTTCAGAAATCACGGGCAGTGACTTCGATTTTTCACCCGGCTCGATGATCGCGGTTTCCCATTTCCAGCCTTGGGCAGTCAGACTTTTTTCGATATGGGGAGTATGGAGTTTCGAGAGGTTCCGATCGGTGACAATAAATGCCGTCTTATGCCCTTCCTGAATCGCATTATGATAGGCTGGACTCTGGCTCATCCAGGTTTCCAGTGTCTCTGCAAACCGGTCAAACTGATGGCTGACCACCGAAATATGATAACTGCGGGGGCCCAGGGCAACGTTAACATCTAAACTTTCTGACACGGTAATTCCTTCATCCAGAATCGAATCAAGACGACAGCCCCTGTATTGTCTATTGATTTGCTCACGATCGGGCTGATCTGATAATCGATTCTATCCTAACTCTGACGGAGTTTGAAGTCATCCACCTACAGACGGAAATCCAGTGCAGAGCGTGTTTTTCAGGGGCCGCACGTGACAATCTGCTCCAGCCTGCTAAAATAACTGCGAATATGATCAAACCAGTCGACAGTCCGATTCAGTCGATGCAGGATCTGGTCCCGATACTGGCACGCAGTGATGGATTTTCTGCTGTCATGGAGGCTCTCAAGGCCGGCCAGAGCGGGACAATTGACGGAGCCTGGGGGGGATCGTGCGCGCTGACCACCGCAGCGGTCGCCACTTCATTAAAATCACCCTTGCTGGTCGTCTTGCCCCGACTCGCGGAAATAGATGAATTCACAGGAGATCTGGCCAGTTTTCTGGGAGAGGTTCCGGATATCTTTCCTGCCTGGGAGACACTCCCCGACGAACATGATGTGGCTGATGCCGTTTTTGGGGCCCGCCTGAGGGTTCTCAGTCAGTTACTGCAACTGGAGTCTGCTGCAGAAGATCGGCAGCAGGTATTTGTCACCTCCTTTCCAGCCCTGTTACAGCCGGTTCCCGGTCGTAAAGCACGTGAAGCTGCCACGCGGACTCTCCGTGTGGGAGACGAAATCGAGACCGAGTCGTTCATGAGCTGGCTCATGGAGCGGGGCTTCGAGCGTACCACGGCGATCGAACTGCCCGGCGAATTCAGTATGCATGGCGGGATTCTGGATATTTATTCTCCCGACGCTCAACTACCGATCCGAATTGAACTGTTTGGGGACGAAATCGACTCGATCCGACAGTTTGATGTAGAGACACAGCGGACCGTTGAGACCTGTCAGCAGATCGATCTCACTCTGATTGCACCTGACAGCGGGCAGACAACCTCGCGACGTACGGAAGCACGGGACTCGGCGGAAACAGCGTCCGAGAGCCTGCTGGATAATCTTCCTCAAGATACCTGTATCGTGCTGATCGAACTCCCCGAGTTGATCGAAGAGGGAAAACGGTACCTGGATCGACTGGACAATCCTCGTGGTCTGTTCAGCGTTCCAGCGACGATGTCTCGTTGTACCGACTTTCCGACTGTCACGATCGCCCCGATTTCTGCAGAATCGATGGAGATTTCCTGTCATTTGCAGATTGAATCAATTGAACGCTTCACGCGCGCGAAATCGGAAATGATCGAAGAACTGGCTTCGATAACCGGTCCACAGGACCGAATTGTGGTCTGCTGTCATAACCAGGGAGAACAGGACCGACTGCGGGAGCTGCTAAATGAGTCAGACCTGGATATCTCTGAGCGGGTCACTACCAGCATTGGTAATCTGGCGCTGGGATTTCGGATCGTCCCCGAGCATCTCGTCGTACTGAGTGACCATGAACTGTTTGGTCGCGCCGATATCCGCCATAAACCCCGCAAACGCAAGGTGGAAAGCCGGGCCATCGACAGCTTTCTGGATCTGAATGTAGGCGATTATGTCGTGCATTTGACGCACGGGATTGCCCGCTTCAAAGGACTGGAACTGCTGGAGAAAGATGGTTGCCGCGAAGAGCATCTCTCGCTGGAATTTCGTGAAAAAGTCCAGATGTATGTGCCTGTTTCGCTGGTCCATCTCGTACAGAAATATATCGGCGGTGGAAAACATGTTCCCCAACTCTCCAAACTGGGAACGCGCGGCTGGGCCAGCAAGAAAGAAAAAGCAGCACAGGCTGTGCGGGATATGGCCAGCGACATGCTCCGGCTGCAGGCAATGCGGTCAGCGCAGCCGGGCATTGCTTATCCACCAGACAGTCACTGGCAGAAAGAGTTCGAAGCGTCTTTCCCCTACAACGAAACCAGCGATCAGCTGCATGCGATCAGCGATGTGCGACACGACATGGAACGTCCTCAACCCATGGACCGCCTGATTTGTGGGGACGTCGGTTATGGGAAAACTGAAGTTGCTATTCGTGCCGCTTTTAAAGCCATTGATGCCGGCCGACAGGTGGCGATGCTGGTCCCCACCACGGTACTTGCCGAACAGCATACGCGTACTTTCAGTGAGCGCATGGCGGATTATCCGATTACTGTCGCTGGGCTCTCGCGGTTCAAGACCAAAGCAGAGCAGCGGGCAATTCTGGAAGGGATGGCCAGTGGCAGTGTCGACCTGGTGATCGGCACGCATCGCTTGATTCAGAAAGATATCAAGTTCAAAGATTTAGGGTTGCTGATCATCGATGAAGAGCAGCGGTTCGGTGTGGAAGCGAAGGAGATGCTCAAGCATCTGCGCTTGCAGATTGACGTTTTGACTTTGAGCGCAACTCCTGTTCCGCGGACCCTGCATATGTCGTTGTTGGGGATTCGGGATATCTCTAATCTGACCACAGCACCACGGGATCGGGTTCCCATTGAAACCCGAATTTCCCGCTTCGATGAAGAGCTTCTTCGGCATGCGATCGTACGGGAATTGAACCGTAACGGGCAGGTTTATTTCGTGCATAACCGGGTTCATGATTTGCAGAAATACGCGGATCGGCTTCAGCAGATTGTTCCGGAAGCGAGTATCGGAGTCGGCCATGGTCAGATGAAAGAATCAGAACTGGAAGCAGCCATGCTCAATTTCGTGTCCGGGCGGGTTGACATTTTCGTCTGCACCACAATTGTGGAAAGTGGGCTGGACATTCCCAATGCCAACACCATCTTTATCCATGATGCAGGGAACTATGGACTGTCTGACCTGCATCAGTTGCGGGGACGCGTAGGTCGCTCTCATCACCGCGCTTACTGTTACCTGCTGCTGCGTGATGGTCAGATTCTGACGCCCATCGCAGCCAAGCGGTTAAAGGCGATTGAAGAATACAGCGAATTGGGAGCAGGGTTTAAAATTGCCATGCGTGACCTCGAGATTCGAGGGGCAGGCAATATCCTGGGAACGGAGCAGAGCGGACATATTGCCGCCGTCGGTTACGAACTTTATTGCCAGCTTCTGGAAAAAGCCTGCAAAAAACTCAAAAATGAGCCCCTCCGCGAGCATCATCACGTTGCTATCGATCTGCCGGTGACCGCATATCTGCCCTCTGATTACATTCCTCCCGGGCGAATTAAGATTGAGTTTTACCGCAAACTTTCCGCGGTCCGAAGTTTAGAAGAGCTGGCTGCTCTGGAAGAGGAAATGCAGGACCGCTTTGGAGCTATCCCCGATCCAGCACACACTTTAGTTGCGTTGAAAGAAATACAGATTTTGTGTCAGCGCTGGCAGATTGACAGCATTCATCTGGAAGATCACTTCGCGGTTCTGGGGTATCGCGATAAAAATCATATTCTCGCTCTGGCGAAAAGTAATAAGAAACGTATCCCGGTGAGAATCGTGGATCATAAATCTGCCTACATTCCGCTGCCGGCACAGGCAGACGCCGTTGAGTCTATCATGCTAGAACTCAAATCGGTATTGCAACAAAGTTTCGATCCGGCATATAATCTCGCTTCGTCGTCCTGAATGGTTTCAGGATTGGGCAATCGAGAAGCTCAATTCCAGCCACAGAGGGATGATTAAGATGGTGTCGAAGTCCAATCTCCCTTCCTTACATTTCCCATGTAAACCGGGCTGCTGACAACATCTGAAACTACGTTGTCTCTCAAATTCCCAATTAATTAGTTCGTTCATCAACTGCAGGATGCTCTTGATGCGCCACGCGCAAATCTATTTTCTGATACTGGCATTGCCTGGCTTATTCGGGTGTGAAACTACTCCCAAAGTAGATAACCCCGTGCTGGGACCACCACCGCCGCGCCTGGAATCCGCTCTAAAGCAGCAGAAACTCGAAGAGACTGCAGTTGCCCGACACACCCAGGATCGAAATGAACTGATCGAAGGTGATTTTTCAGAATCTGATAACCCCTTCGAAACACCGATCGTTACCGCGTCGACTACTTCTGAAGAAATCTCCGTCAGCGCAGCCGGGGATGATGTAGAAGAACTTCGCGACAGTACGGTTGTGGCCATCGTCAACGGATTGCCCCTGTTCGTATCTGATATTCTGGGCGTCTATGAATTCCAGTTGCTGCAGGCTGAGCAGCGGATGGAGCCGGAAGATTACAAAAAACTACGCCAGGCACTCGTTAAGCGTGACTTGAAAGGCCATGTCGAACGGTTGCTCCTGCTGCACGAAATGAAAAGCACGCTCAAGAAAGAGCAACTCGATCAGCTGAATCAGCACCTGGAAACAGCCTTTGATGATCAGCGGGTTCCTGAACTGCAGAAGCAGATGGGAGTCAACTCTCCGCAGGAGCTGGAAGAAAAACTCAATTCGCAAGGCCGCAGCCTGATTTTTGAAAAAGACCTGTTCATGAAACAGCAGGCTGCTGTGCAGTTCATGGCTGTCAAAGCCAAAGCAAAAGATCAATTCAGCCGGGAAGAAGTTCTGGCCCGGTATCGATCCCGTATCAAAGACTACGAAGTCCCCGCCAAAGTGCAGTGGCAACGAATCCGGATTACTTACTCCAAACACGGCGGCAAGGATAAAGCCATCGCTGTGCTGGATGAAGTTATTCACAAACTGCAGTCCGGTGCCGACTTTGGAGAGATCGCAAAACAATACTCTGATGGAACCCGTTCCGATAAGAACGGATCCTGGGGCTGGACCCGGCGTGGCAGTCTTGCAGAGGCAGAAATTGAAGAAGCGCTGTTTTCACTCCCAGTGGGTGAAGTCAGCCAGGTATTCGAAACCGAAAGCTCTTTTCAAATCGTAAAGGTCAATGGTCGTAAAGAAGCAGGGCATGTTCCTTTTGCTGATGTCCAGGGAAAACTGGAGCAGACCATGATTACAGAATCCCGTATGAAAGCTACCAAAGACATTCTGGATAAACTGTATGCCAAAGCCATTATCGAATCGAAGTTTGAGATTGAACGCGAAGACGATGTAAAACCTGCAAATGCAACATCGGATTCAAAATGAAATATGAACTTCTGATGAAGACAAAAGTCATGAAATACAGACTCAAAAACTTTTTTGAAAACCGTACAAACTTTTTTGCAAATATTGTCATAAACATATTGACCTGATCTGCGGAAATCGATTATTAACCGCACACACTTCTCTCTACTCTCAAAAAATCAAATCACGATTCATCTCAACTACAGTCGTTTGTTTTCAGATTGCCTCCGGGCACACCTTTCATAACAAAACGTATTTCTGTTAATAAAATCCCAGAATTGATGTACGAAATTCGTATGGTACGAAATTCGTATTTCGGACTAAAATCCTACCCACATTAGATAGCGAGTTGGAAGTCATGATGACTCCTCAAAACAATCATAATCAAAGTTGGTGTTCTGGCTTGAAGGAGGGACCTACATTGGGCAAGGCATTTGGAGTACTGGCCTGTACGACGTTGATTGCAGCGTCGATGTGGCTGGCCAATCTTGGCAACACGACCAGGAAGGTCGCTGCTGATGTCGAGAGTAACGGTCAGTCGGTTTCTGAGCGTCAACAACGCTCAGCTCGTTACTATCTGAGTCTGGGGACTCAATACTATGAGCGGGGACAATTCTCCGAGGCGGTAGAAGCTCTTGAAAAAGCTTCTGTCTCTCCCGGACGTTTGTCTCAGGCAGAGTTTCGAAAAATGAACGAGTACCTGGGAAGGGCCCGTTCACGAGCTGCCGCTCCTCAACGCAAACAGGTAGTCCGGGCACAGTCTCCTGCTCCTGATTCCGAATTTTCCACAGGCTATTCGAATGCCGATGGGAAATCCCTGGAAGAAAAGAAGCAGCTGGCCCGCCAGTTACTACAGTCTGCTCGTGAAGACCTCAAGTTAAACGAGTTTGCCAAGGCCCGACGTAAAGCCGGCCAGGCAGCGGCTCTGAAACTGGAGTACGGTCCGTTCGATCCACGTCCTGAACAGGTTCTGGCCGATATTGCTCGCGCAGAACAGCGATTGCAGAAAGGCTCACCAATCCAGCAGGCCGGCGGTTTTACCGAAACCGGTTCTGGTGTGATGCAGGTGGCTGCAGAAGAAGCTGCTGAAAGCAATCCCTTCGGTAACCCGGGGGCCAACCCGTTCGATGGAACACAGACTCGCAAACTGTCCGAAAAAGAACAGGCTGTTGTGCTGCTGAAACAGGCACGCTCAGCTTTAAACTCCGGAAACTATGATGATGCCCGCACACTTGCCCTGCAGGCTCAAGATTATGATGTTGCTTATAAACTGTTTGAAGAACGCCCCCAACATATCCTGGCTGAAATCGAACGTAAGACGGGTGCGAAAATCTTCGCAGGTCAGTCTAAACCTTCGATGCAGGTCGCTCAGTCTGAATCTGGTTCCTCCAGCAAAGATCAGGCAACGCGACTGCTCAAACAGGCTCGGGCCGAGCTTAACTCAGGTAATCTGAATTCCGCTCGCGAACTGGCCCAGCAGGCCAGCCAGCTGGATG
The DNA here is from genome assembly GCF_008329715.1 of Gimesia chilikensis. Lineage (GTDB taxonomy): Bacteria > Planctomycetota > Planctomycetia > Planctomycetales > Planctomycetaceae > Gimesia > Gimesia chilikensis. The sequence goes on from NZ_VTSR01000018.1 coordinate 141,205, forward strand.
TTGCCTATCGTCTGTTTGATGAACGTCCGGAACTCATCCTGGATGAGATCAAGCGTGCTCAGTCTGCAGGACAGCTGGCTTCTACCGAAGTCAACCGTGCTCAGATGGCTGCTGCCAACGCAGGACAGGGGGACTCGAAAGCTCAGGCTAATGAACTGCTGAGACAGGCTCGTCTGGATATCAAGAAACGGGACTTCGCTGGTGCACGCCAGAAAGTGGCTCAGGTTGAGCAGATGAAAGTTTCTTATGACCTGTTTGATGACCGTCCGGAACTGGTACTGGCAGCCATCGATCGGATTTCCGATGAGGCAGCGACCATCTCTGGTATGAAAGGTCTGCAACAGAATCAGGACGCTGTTCGTCCCCGGGTGAACCGTCTGATGGAACAGGCTAAACTGGCTCTGCAGCAGGGAGACAAAGATGAAGCCCTGATGCTGGCGTCCTCTGCTCAGAAACTCGCTCAGACCCTGGACCTGAAGTTCACACCTGAAACCGAATCTCCTGAAGACTTCATCCGCCGCGTCGGAACTGCCTCCGATACCCGTCTCAACCCTGGCAACACCAGTGCTGACGGAAAAGCGAATGGTGAATACGCTCGTCGTCTGCTCTCATCCGCACGCGAAGACCTGGCCAAAGGTCGGGTGCAGGATGCTCGTCAGAAGGCGGAAGCAGCACAGGAAATTGATACAGCTTACAGTCTGTTCGAAGATCGTCCCGAACAGGTCCTGGCAGACATCCGTAAAATGGCTGGACAGCCTGGCGGACTCTCACAGGAAGAAATGTACGCTGCAGAACAGGAACGTAAAAAACAGTTCTCTCAGAAACTGGTGGCTCAGGCTCGCACAGACCTGAAAGCCGGTCGATTTGACTCTGCCCGCATGAACGCTCAGGAAGCTCTGAGAGTGGGGGCCGAGTTCAAACCGGGTGAGGATAGTCCTCAGACCATTCTGCGTGATCTGGAAAACAGCATGAGCACTCAAACAGCTCAGGTTGCCCCTAAGAAGAATGTTGCCAGTGAGATCGCTGTGATTCATCCTGGTGCCTCTGCTCTGGAACTGTATAACCTTGGTATGCAGCGACTCTCTGAAGGCGACCGTGGTGCCGCTTATCAGGCATTCCTGGCCGCATACCAGTCTGGTGAAAAACTTGACACTCATCGTGCACAGCAGTTGCAGGATGCCGTCCGAGAACTGGCTCCTTCACGAACTGACAAGATTCGTCAGGTTGCCAGCCAGACCTCAACCGATGCACCGGGAGCCGCCTCTGATCAGCCCAGCAACATTGACCTGGTTGAACAGAAACAGGCAATCGAATTCAGCCGACTTCGTTCAGAAGTTCTGAATGCCATCTTCAAAGCTGAAAGAATGCGGGAATCGGCTCCGACCGAAGCACTGGGAATTATCGACCAGGCAATGGCTAAAGTCGAAAGCTCCAGCCTGAACCAGAAATCGACTCAGGCACTGATCGGCTCGCTGCAACGTACTCGTACTTCAATCGATTCTTTCCGCAAGCAGGTTGCTCCGCTGGAAGAACTGAAGAAGAAGAACGAAGAAGTTGAAGAGTATATCAACCGACGTATCAAAAATAAGATTCGCGTCGAACAGGAACTGGCCGATCTGGTAGAGAAGTTCAACGAACTGATCGATCAGCGACGCTATGCGGAAGCAGAAGTGGTTGCTAAACAGGCCAAAGATCTGGATCCGCAAAACCCTGTCACCGTCACCATGGAATGGAAATCTCGCTTCCTGCGTCGCGAAGAATCCAACAACTCCATGCGTGATCGTAAAGAACAGAATGTCTGGAATCAGCTGAACGATGTCGAAGAAGCACTGGCTGATGCCTACACTCCCGATATCAAGTTTGGAAAGGATGCCAAAGAGTGGGCTGAATTAACCAAACGTCGTGAAAAATATCACGCTAAGAATCACAACCAGAAAACGGAACGCGAAATTCAGATCGAGGAGAGCCTGGATCGTCCAGTGAACCTCGCATTCGAAGGCGAACCGCTGTCGAACGTGATGAATAAGATTCAGGCACTGACCGGGATTAACATCTTCCTGGACAGCCTGGGACTGGAAGAGGAAGGGGTAACCACCGACGCACCCGTCACGATCAATGTGAACGGCATCAAACTGCGGAGTGCCCTGAACCTGCTCCTGGAACCGCTGAACCTGTCTTACACAATTGATAACGAGGTATTGAAGATCACCAGCCGTATTCGTCAGCAGGGTACATTGAAAACAATGACCTACCCTGTGGCTGACCTAGTGGTTCCGATTCCTAACTTCGCTGCAAACGGCAGTATGGCCAGCAACCCTTACAGCCAGATGGGTGCAGTCAGCTTTGGATCCGGTATCGGCGGTAATCAGTCGACTCCCGGTAACTTCCAGGTTGCTGATCCACTGATTGGTGGTGTTCCCGGTGCCAACCCCTGGGCCGGTAATGCTCCGACTTCGAAGGTTGCCGGTGGTGGATCAAACATTGACTTCGATTCACTGACCGAACTGATTGTCTCCACCGTCGAGCCCGATTCCTGGGAAGAAATCGGTGGTGCAGGCAGCGTGCGTCCGTTTGAAACAACTCTGAGTCTGGTGATTCGTCAGACACAGAAAGTACACGATGAAATCGCCAACCTGCTGGAACAGCTGCGACGTCTGCAGGACCTGCAGGTCACCATTGAAGTCCGCTTTGTCACCGTCTCCGACCGCTTCTTCGAGCGAATTGGTGTCGACTTCGACTTCAACGTAGCTGATACCGTCGGTGGTCCAACCGTTGATAACAACGGCAACCCGGTTCCTGCCTTCGGTCAGGTCGACCTGCTGGGCGGAAACCAGAACGGCGGTGGCGGCGGTGGTAACAACAACAATAATAATAACCAGGGTGGCCAGCAGGGACAGACTACAACGAGTGGTCAGACTGGTGGCCAGGGTGTTGCTCCCTTCAGTAACCCACCCACACGAACCCTGCTTAACTTCGACAACTGGCCCAAGAAAGGTACGATTGTCGGTATGGACTCGCCGGAATCCTTCACTCCAGACCTGGATGTGCAGTTCCGTCAGGGATCATTCGAAATCGGTGTACCTGAGTTCGGCAGCTTCAATGCGAACGCTGGTGTGAACGTGGGTCTGGCAATTCTGAGTGACATCGAAGCCTTCTTCTTCATCAACGCTGCTCAGGCAGATGAACGATCGAACCTGATGTTCGCTCCGAAAGTAACACTGTTTAACGGTCAGGTCGCCTTTGTGACCAGTAACGTATCGCGACCCTTCGTGATCAGCCTGGTGCCCACCGTGGGTAACTTCTCAGTCGGATTCACGCCGATCATCGCAAACATTCCTGAAGGGGTCTCACTGACTGTGTCAGCTGTGATCTCCGCAGACCGCCGTTATGTACGACTCTCAGTCAACCCGAACTTCACCAACGTGACCGACGTCTTTACCTTCTCCTTCCAGGGTGGAACCACTGGTGGCCAACAGGGGCAGCAGGGTGGTCAGCTTGGACAGCAGGGTGGTCAGCTCGGTCAGCAGGGTGGTGGTAACTTCGGAAACGGGGTTGGTGCCGGCCTGGGTGGTATCGGTGGTATCGGCGGCGGTGGTGGTGCCGGCGGTGGCGGACAGGTTGGTCAGCAGGGCCAACAGGGCCAGCAAGGCCAGCAGGGCCAACAGGGTGGTGGTCTGGGGACCACAACCATTCAGCAGCCTGTGGTGGAACAGGTGACTGTCACCACGACTGTGAGTGTGCCCGATGGTGGTACTGTCCTCCTGGGTGGTGTCAAACGACTCCGCGAAGGACGCAGCATGGCTGGTGTCCCGATCCTGAACAAGCTGCCGTATGTCAGCCGACTGTTCAAGAACACCGGGGTTGGTCGTGAAACCGAAAGCCTGATGATGATGGTTACACCACGAATCATCATTCAGGAAGAAGAAGAGGAAGCTCTCCTCGGTTATTAAAAGGAAATAGGAATCGCCTGAGTCATCGGGCGATTCCTGCAAATTGCAGATCGCGGGATCTGCAGAGGGGCTGATCGTCAGCAGCCCCGGGCTCTGGCCGTCGCGAATTCTCCCCCCCTGATTCGCGGCGGCTTTTTTCTATTAATAGCCGTTCAACTCCAGTAATTGTGTTGGAAGCTGCCTTTCGAAACCCTCTTGTGAAATCTGCGGTAAATGGATTAGACTGAACGCTTCAATGAGGCGTGAGAGACCCTGCAATTTCACATAGGCAAGCAAGAGGGAAGTTTCGATGAAAATCTTATTCACATTGGTCTGGATAATGGCAGCTACGGTGATGCTGGGCGCTTCCAGTTGCCTGGCAGAAGCACCAGCGACCTATCAGGTGAAGATGGAGACCACCAAAGGGACTTTTTACATCGATGTGCAACGCAGGTGGAGTCCCCACGGATCAGACCGTTTCTATGAGCTGGTAAACTCAGGCTTCTACAATCAGTGTGCTTTCTTCAGGGTGATTGAAGGGTTCATGGCCCAGGTGGGGATCAACGGTGATCCTGATACGCAGGCCAAGTGGCGGGATCAGACCATTCAGGATGATCCTGTTGCGAAATCCAATTTGCGGGGCTATGTGACGTTCGCGAAAACGGGAGCGCCTAATTCCAGAACCACTCAGCTCTTCATCAATTTTCAGGATAACCGGCGGCTGGATCAGATGGGGTTTGCACCCTTCGGTTATATTTCCCCGGAAGGCATGCGCGTAGTGGATACCCTGTATAACGGCTATGGAGAGGCTGCACCTCGAGGACGCGGCCCCTCGCAGTCACGACTTCAGCTTGAAGGTAATGCCTACCTGAAACGCGAATTCCCTCGACTGGATTACATTATCAAAGCATCAGTCGTGAAAAACGGGAAACGCTGATTGGCGGTTTATTCCGTCAGGTGCGGCTGGATGAACAGCGCTTTTTTCTCACCGGGCAACGTGAAATCAAAGCCGCAGCTTCGGAAGAATACATCTGAAGAAGTCACTGCCATGACTTCCAGAATATTCCGCTGTCGTGCGCGATCCACACACGCGGAGACCAGCTTTTTCCCCACTCCAATTCCCTGACGATGATCTGCGACGACCAGACTGCGGATTTCGGCCAGTTTGCGAGAATAGATCTCCAGGGAAGCAAATCCGACAATCTCAGTACCTGCTTCGATCGCCACAAATCCGGTTTCAACCAGTTCGTCCAGTTCTTCTGAGGTCCGTGGCAGAATCTTGCCTTGTTCTACGAATGGGACAATGAACTCGGAGAGCGGGGCAATATCCTCATGTTTAGCAGGTCGAATCTCTATCTGGTCAATCATCTTCCAAGGTTTTCGTGCTGAATTAGTCGTCTTTTACGGGGAATGACCTGCCAGAAACGTATGAGAACGCGGGTGCAGGATCAATTTCGCCTGCAACTCCTGAATCAGTGCCCGGACTGTCGGCAGACATCAGAATCCCATAATCTTTTCTGAAGTCCACTAAAGTAGGACAGCTTGGTGGTGCAACCGATAGTCCTATCAGTTATGTTATCGCTCAGAGGCAATTCTGTGAATAGGCCCGCAGTATTATTATTTGCCTGATACAAAGGTAATCAACCTATGAAAAAAACACGATTTTTATTGGGATTTAGTCTGATCTGCCTGACAGCCACTGGCTGTAGTAATTATGTTCGCCAGGGAGAACAGGTTGATCCCCCGGCTGCTTCAGCGCAAGTCAGTCCAGCAGACAAACAGCAAACAGAAATGGAAGTAGCCGTGGCAGACGAAGCAAACCCCGGATATTCAACAACCGCCTCCGGACTCAAGTATCGTATCGTGCGTGAAGGAAATGACACCAAGCCCGGTCCGCAGGATCAGGTGACCGTTCATTACCGAGGCACTCTGGAAGACGGTACCGAATTTGACAGCTCCTACAAACGGGGTGAGACAATTTCATTCCCACTCAATGGTGTGATTTCTGGTTGGACCGAAGGTCTCCAGCTCATCGGTGAAGGGGGAGAGGTCGAACTGGTCATTCCGCCGGAACTGGGCTATGGTGCCGCTGGTGCTCCTCCAGTGATTCCCGGTAATGCCACTCTGCATTTCAAAGTGGAACTCTTTAAAGTGAATTAGTTGATGCAGCGCAACTTCAGCTGATTCTTGAAACTATTCAGCCATCATTCAGGAGAATAGCAGTGACCCACTGTTGGCACGATGTGACTCCGGGACAGAACCTGCCTCGCGATTTCACGGCCGTTATCGAAATTCCTACTTTTTCCAAAGTGAAATATGAGTTAGACAAGGTCACGGGCCTGCTCAGGCTGGACCGGATGCTCTACTCAGCAGTCCATTATCCCGCCAACTATGGGTTCATTCCCCAGACTCTGGCCGAAGACGACGACCCTCTGGACGTTCTGGTACTCTGTCAGGAACCGGTAGACCCCCTGACGATTCTGGATGCCCGGGCCATCGGGGTGATGACCATGATCGACAGCGGCAAACCAGACCATAAAATTCTGGCGGTCGCCGTGAATGATCCGGAATACAATCCCTACACTGATGCTTCTGAACTGCCACCACATCGTCTGGCCATGCTGAGACGCTTCTTCCAGGATTACAAAATGCTGGAAGGCAAGACGGTAGAGGTCGAAGAATTTCAGGCAGCCTCAGCGGCGTTTCCGATCATCGAAGATTCGCTGCAGCGATACAGCAGCCAGCGACGTCGCGGTTTTCTATAAGATCAGCTGCGACTACGGACAATCAAAAACAGGCAGCCGGTTCCCTGGGGAATCAGCTGCCTGGATTGTTAGTTCGTGAGGTCTTTAAGCCGCTTAGATCGGGCTGTCTGCATGGACCCGGATGGTTGGAATCCGGATGCGATGCAGCATGGTCCGAATCTGTTCCTGGATCGCGGGTGTCAGCTGTTCCAGTTCATTTGTAAAGACCTGGTTCCCCAGAATCTGATTGACATTCAGATTTGGTCTGTTTCCCAGCGGATGGTCCAGCTCAACCATGCGAACAGACTTCTCTTTGGTAGCCCGGCTCAACAACACGCGGGTAAAGCGATCCTTCCCCTGCATGTGTGGTTTAATCTGCAACCGAAAACTGGCTTTGCCCTGCAGTGCCAGCTTCAGCTCTTTGAGTCGTTCATTGATGATTAACTGCACGTTTTCAGGCAGGTCGACGATCTGTTCGGTAATCTCCCGGGGATTGCCAGTGAAGTGATAAGACTGCAGGGTCTCAGTCTCATCCTGATAATTGACTTCGACAGAATAATCCCCTTTGGCTTTGCCTACAAACAGCAGACAAAGGTTGTGGGTGCTGATCGTGGTTGGCGAGCTAAAGTTCAGCGGTTCTTTTCTTCCAAGGGGATCCGTTTCAGTTGAACGGGCTGCAATGGGGGCATCTTTGCCGGTATCTGGTTTTTTCGGTTTGTCCTTTTGGTTATTCTCCGCCAGTTGCGGTTTCTGACCGAGTGGAGTGACCTGAAACTTGTAGTAGCGAAACAGTTTCTGAGTCAGGGTGAGTTCAACCGTCTGTTTTCGGGACGCGCGGATGACTTCCAGCTGGATGGTCTCACCTTTGTCTGAATCGAGGACAAACTTCCTTAAAATATCAGATGAGGTGATGGCTTTGCCGTTATAGCTCGTTAGCACGTCAAATGGTTTGAGTCCCGCCTGCTGGGCTGGAGAATCTGGTACAACCATCTTGATACCGATTCCCTGTCCTGCTGTCAGCATATCGTGCAGCTGGGCTTCCAGATAAGCTGGGATCGGTTCCGTGACGACACCCACAAAGTTCCGCATTTCGGTCTCGCCGGTTGAGCGTGTGGTAACCCGGAACTTTCCCTGCGGGCCAGCTGCGTCTGTTGATGTTGACGGCGCTGGATTCAGGGTGGGGTTTTGCTGCAGAGACTGAGGTTTCCCTGGTTTTGGTGCCTGCAGGGGAGTCTCGTCAGCGAGAGTTGTCTGAATGGCAATCAGAGACGTAATCAGCCCGCTCAATAAGAACCATTGAAACTGTTTCATTGTACTGCCTTGGATGTGTTTCAAAAAAGACCTTCCCCGTGCCGGAAAATACTAAGATCCCGGCCCGGCTGCGAACATCCTTTTTGTGGCCCGTTAAATTCCTACTTATTCCGCTTTATCAGCTCATTGATCGCAACAGTTGTCACTGCTGCTCGTGACTTTCAATTTCATCACCAATCAGTGACAGACCGGCTTTGTTGACAGGCACAAAATCAATGGTGAGCTCAGGCATTGACATCTTGACGTGAGAACCAGTTTCCGGATTTTCAACAGTGATGTTTGTCCAGGACAATTCAGTTCGCTGTTCTACCGGGCCCAGTTCCGTATTATAAAGTGTGATATCAATCGATTCTTTAATGTTGTCATTTACTTCAGGGGTCATCTCCAGGGGAGTCTCTCCCTGATCCAGAACTGCCAGTGTATCCGGCTCAATCTCTGGAATAGTCGCGACGACCGGTTTTTCAATTTCGGGTTGTATGCTCGGTTCTGCAGTCGGCTGATTTGTCAGCCTTGACTCATCGGGAGTCCGCTGCATGAAGAGGCTGGCCAGTCCCGCCATAAGGCAGATCGAGAGGGCAGATACCAGCAGTCCCAACTGAAAACCCCGACGAGAAGCAGGTTCCTGTGCCACGGGGACAGAGTTTTCTTCTGCGCGCAACTTTCGGTAGTGAGCTTCAAATTCCTCGTCGGTGAGTTCAGATAGCTCCTGCAATTCAGGAGGCATTTCCTGCTGGAAATATTCGCGCAGAACACTCTCCAGCTCATCTTCATTTTCGAGCATTCCTGAAGTGTCATACGGTTTCATGATCAATCCCCACTTTTTCCAACTCTTCACAAAGACGCTTTCTGGCGCGAGAAAGCCTCATGTCGATTGCTGAAGTCGATGTATTCAGAGCAATTGACATTCGTTTTGATGACCATCCTAGTGCATAACGAAGTACGAGAACCTCGCGGTCCTCGGATCGAAGTTGTTGAAGTGCTTGCCGGATTCGGCTGTTAGTCTCGTTTCTCTGCAGATCCTCTGATGGATCAGCAGGTTTTCCCACAATATTGTCCAAAAAATCTGCGGGCTTAGCTGCATGATTCTGCCTTCGTGCATAGTCACGCAACCAGTTTTGAGCAACAGTCAAAACCCAGGCCCGGATATTTCGAATTGACTCTATTTCTTGGTTTTGTAAACGTACGAACGCTTCCTGCAGCGCGTCATATGCGCGATCCGAGTCAGAACACTGGGCATATAACAAAGCCCAAAGTTCTCGTCCTTCACGCAAATAGACCGCCTCTATCTCTGCCGACCAGTTATTGGCCTGCTTATCAGGCATGCAAATTCCAATACGTTAGAAGAGGGATTATCTAAGTCGATTGGAGAGTGTTAATGGACTGGCATCTCTTGCCAGATTAACAACACTCGACTAACTCACATGCACTAGAATAGACGGAATCTGAACCAGAATCTAACCTCGTTTCAGGATATTTACGGTTTCCATTTGAAAATGGTGATCCCAACCCACCGGGTTTCGCCAGATTGACAAGGATGGCCATGGTTCAAACTTATACTATCACCATATGATTAAACAACTTATATCGATTATAGCGACGACGGCCTGGACGACCAGATGCGACGCGTCATTTTGACTGAATTCGAAATTCAGCCCACCTCTGTCGATGGCTGTCAGTTGGGATCTGATAGTCAAGCGGACACTGTCAGGTTCACGCTTACTGAATCTCAGAGTAAGGCAGTGGTTCCAGATACCAGTTTGTGATCTTGGATACAGTTCCCTTATATTTGTCCATCTTTTTCATGCGGTCCCACTCGGGATGCTTGCGGAATCCTTCCCAGTGTTTTTCATGTGCCTCCCGGTTGGGAGCGGAAAGCATGTAGGTCAGGTTGGGAACATCGTCACCGATCAGCATTTCGCCATAGAACACAGGAGCAAGCAGCACGTCACGCATGATGTCAATCTCGCCCGAGTTGAACATGTCCACTTTCAGCCGGGCCAGATTCGCATTGTGACTTTCGTAGGTCCGCAGTTCGAACAGGTTGGGGCCTTTTCCTTTTGGAGTTTCCAGAATCGGCATCCCCTTGAAGGCTTTCATCAGACGACTTTCAATCCGACTGTAGGGGGCGTCTTTTTTAGGAATGGCGAAGTAGGATGCGGCTGCTGCGTGATATGCTTTGTCCACTTCCAGTTTATCATTCAGGCTCGCCAGTTGATTCAGGGATTGGAAGGGAATCAGCATATAGAGAGAATAGTCATCCTTGGCATCGATTTCTTTGAACACGCCTACCTTCTTGATTCCCGCGCGATTCAGCGCTGGTAACAGGGCCTGTTCCAGGTAGTCACTGACCACCTTCTGGTTCTGTTCATTCGCGATGCGGTAGGTCCGCAGTTCATAATATTCCTGACTCTGCTGCTCTGCCGCGGGTACGGGTTGTCCCAGTCCCAGGGCAGCAACGGCTCCCAGAATACCTGCCAGCAGGCTGCGTCGGTTAATTCGATTCTGTTGCATGATTACCTCACTTTTATCCTGAACTGATTTTTGATTCAGAGTTGGTTCAAAACTTACAAAGACGGTCGCACATTGTCACACCAGCTCAAGGTTTCACAGGCGCCAGAATACGGGATGCCTGTCCGCTGCTGTGATGAATTTTATTTTTGGCGACGACCACTTTCTCGGGAAACTCGATTGTAATCGGCTCTCCCGTATTCGGGTTCGGTTCGTAGAATGGGGCTCCTGTTGAACAGACGGTTACCCGGATTTTGTGCCCTTTGTTGAAGATCTGGCTCAGCCAGCCTACATTGAAGCCGACCTTGTAAACCTCTCCCGGTTCCATGAATTTCTGTTGTTCGAAACCATCCCGGTAGCGGGCACGACGGATCATATCAATGATCAGAATCGAACGCCCGTCCGGATAGACATCACTGACGCGGACAATGAAGTCGGTATCTTTGGCCGAGGATGAGACCATAAGCTCTGCCTTCACATTTCCCGTCCATTCGACCGCTTCGGTCAGTGTGTCGGTCGTGAAGGTCAGTACATTTTCCTGTTCTTCGACAACGCGGGCATCGCGGGCACCGGGGAAGCCCCGGCCTTCAATTTTTTCCGGGTTCAATGGGTCTGCAATCAACTGGGTGAACGAGTCTGCTGACGTCGGCTTAGAGGTCGACAGTTTGCCATCCTGTTGCAGGTAGTAGGGGGTTTCCTCGACGGGCACCGGCCAGTCGTTGGTCGACCGCCAGACATTACCTGGTGCCCCGGGTTCACCGACAGCCCCCATCACGTAGTAACGGACATTGGGATCAAGTTCGATCTCGTTCCGCTTTCCCTTCAGGTAGTGATCGAACCAGCGGATCATCTCGGCCATCATGTCGAAGTTCGCATTCTCCGGATAGAGCATGTCGCCGACTTTATTGACCTTATTAAACCGTCCGTGCAACCAGGGCCCGATATACAGTTTCTGATGACCGCGGGAATTCGGTCCCCCTTTGTGCTGACGTCCGATGTAGCTCTGGATCGAGCCGACGCACATAAAGTCGTACCAGCTGCCTACGGTAAAGCAGGGCACGTTCATCTTATCGAAGTGCAGGGTACAGTCTTCTGCCTGCCAGTATTCGTCGTAATCGGGGTGCGAAAACCATTCTTCCATCAGGGCCCGGTTATGGGCAGCCACGCGGCAGACAGCATCCATTCCCTTGAATCGATTCGGTTTCGCAGCACCACCAATGAAATAACCCTCGTGATACAGACTGAGCCCCGTATCGATCATGAACTGACAGACCAGGTGGGGCGGTTGTGTCACTGCCAGATAGTTCTGGGCATAGCCTCCCTGGGAGCTGCCGAACGTGCCGATCTTGCCAGTCGACCAGGGCTGTTTAGCCAGCCATTCCACGACATCGTAGCCATCCTGCTTTTCACCCCATTGCAGGTCCCGGTAGCCGACCCAGGTGCCTTCTGACTGCTGGGAACCCCGATAGTTGACGGCACAGACCACATAATCATGTCCGGCCATTTCCGCGAATGAGAGTCGCGAACCCTTGCCTCGCAGGCTGGCGTAGCGCTGTTCCATCAGAACCGGCCAGGGGCCTTTACCCTGAGGAATATAGAGGTAGGCAGAGAGCTTGACGCCATCCCGCATGGGGATCATGACATGTTTCTCGGTGACCCCTTTTTCAAATTTGAGTGGCGGGGCTTCCTGCGCGAACAAGGCAGGACAGAGAAAGAGGCATAAAATCATCCACAGGCAGGCAGGGGCCAGTTTTCGCATGGGCTATCTCCGGTTGGATTTTCAGGGCAGGTATTTCTTCTTCGATTGTGGTCAACCATCGTCAATTCAGCAAGCATAAACGCCGGTAGATCTGAAGAGTCTCCGGAACCCGCACAACGGTCAGAAGCGACATCCCCCCTGTTTTCGTCAGTGCAGCGGAAATTCTTACCCTTGATTCAGCAGTCAAACAGAGGCGGGAAATCAATTTTTCAGCGCTGAAATCGGGGCAGAATCCTTTCACAAGCCATAAAAAGGGGGTATGCTACCGCAGAGCAGCAGTGAGAATTTATCTCCAGCTGACTGCTGAATCGATTCCCGCCGGGCGAACCTGATGGACGCCTGATGTATCCATTGCATAAGCACCGGGAACAAAACGCCGCCGTAGCTCAGTTGGCAGAGCAACGCATTCGTAATGCGTAGGTCAGGAGTTCGACTCTCCTCGGCGGCTCTTCTTTTTTCTGCCGATCTCTCTGAATGGTGTTCTGTTTCTGCGATCGATTCAGAACTGCGGAACCTGCTTCAAATCGGTGATCTTTTTCAAAGCCGCATCCACATCGCCATCCTCGGGGGAAAACTGTTTCAGTTTCAGATAACTGGCTTCCGCCTCGGGGAGCAGATGATAAAACAGCTGCAGTTCCGCCAGACGCTGAAGAATCGATTGATCAGCGGGCCTCAACTCATGGGCTTTGCTCAGGAGAGTAAGCGCTTTGCCGGGAATTCCCTCTGACTGGTAAAGAGAAGCCAGTTTCAGAACAGCCTCTTGCTGATCTGGTTTCAGTTCGGCCAGCATATTCTCCAGCTCAAGTCGCTCGGATAAACTCTGGTAATCCTTGTCGTCACGATTCTGAATCTGTTTGAGTTGTGCGGAAGCCTGCTCTGGTTGTCCGTTGATCAGATCATACTGCGCCAGAAGAAGACGTGCCTTGTCACTCGTTTGCTCATCGGCGTTCTGAGACTCAAGCACTTTCTGGGCGTACCGTCGCGCCTTCCGATAAAACGTCAACTTCCAGAATGCCTGGGCGATCTGCAGATTTCGCTGGGGAGTCTCTACTGAATTCTGTATTGTATTCGCGGCTTTGTTCGACAGTTGTTGCTCACAGAGTTTTATGCCGCGCTGAATACTGCCGCGTAGCGCGATGTGGCCTGGCATCTGGCTGGCTTTGGTGAATTCTGTCAGTGCCTGCTGGAACTGACGATCTCCTACATAGGCCCAGCCCAGATAGTTCGTCAGGTGAACGTCCTGCATGGTTCCCAGTTGCTTCACAAAATCAATGCCCTCTTTATATTGCTCCGCTTCGAGTAACTGTTTGAGATAAGAAACCTGCGCTGATAACCGCTGCGGAAACTTTTCCAGAATCGTTCGGGCCCGATTCAGTCCTGCGTTTTCCTGCCAGTAGCCTTCACGAATGGTTCCCTCATAATTCGGTTCGATTTTTATTATGACGACTCCCTGCTCGTCATAAACGGGAGTCAGACGATAAACCAGATCGTCGTTCAACAGATGCCGGGGAAATCCGTCGATGGTATTTTCGTCGAAACAGACGAGATACTGTGCGCCCAGTGATTGAATCTGCTCATGCAACTGTTCCGGGCTGGTCTTTTCAAAATAGACGAGTTTCTGGAAGCGGTGTCCCGATGTTGCGAGATCGTTGCGCCTGGTCAAAATTCTGGTTTCCGGAGGCGTTTGTTCCCTGATCCAGTTGCCGGCGGCAACAAAATTACTGAAGTGGCTCGAGGGATACTGCGTCTGATAAAACGTTTCGCCGTTGCGCAGCAGTTGCACATTGGTTGTTACCAGTCGCGCATCGGTCATCGCTTGAACGCAGAGCAGGGCTGTCGCAGGAACTAATAGCAGGCAGATCAGCGTCTTTCGAGTTCCAGGATTGGGATTACCCAGACGACTGCCGATCGCTCTGATTCCTGCAGGCACAAAGGCGAGGATGACAGGCAGCAGGGGCAGGACAAAGCGGGGCTGCATCCAGGGCCAGACAGAGAGAATCGCAAACGTAAAGATCAGGTACAGCAGACAGAGCAGGCCGCCTCGATCTTTTAGCTGAAGCATCCCATAGATGGAAACGGCCAGTACCAGCAGACTGATTAACGAGTACAACCATAGCGGTCCAGGCAGAAACGCCAACCCGTCCAGCAGGTAGCGTTCGTACGCGGGAGTTGCTCCCGGCATATTCGGGATCAATGTTTCGCACAGACTTTGAAAATGAGTCAGGCTGCGATTGATCATAGAGACAACAGTACCAACGGGACCAGCGGACCGCAGATTATTCAGAATCAGGGAACTATAAAGATCAGAGTTCAACGAGCGATTCCGCAGCATCCAGAGTCCCAGAGTGACCAGAGAACCAGTAACCGGAATCAGATAGCGCCAGCGCTGCCGACTGGTGATCGCCCACGTCCCGAGTGCCAGTGTCAGTGCGATACCAATGGTCCGCAGCAGGGGGAGAAACAGGAACAGACCGGTTAACAGAATCAGATTCCGTTTGCGATTCCCTTCGTTCTCGCTGGCGATTAAACAGAGGATTCCCAGGCTCAATGCCATGAAAGGGACTTCGCTCATGATGAGGGTAGAGAAGAGCAGGAAGTACGGGTTGGTCGCCAGGAGCAGTACCATGCACAACACTGGCCAGCGCCGCGCGGGGCCGCTTTCTTTAGTTGATGAACAGGTTGTATCTTCAAGTTTGCAGAGGTAAGCGTAGAACAGGACCAGCAGCAGAATTCCGAACAGAATGACCGTCACTTTTGCGAGAATCGCCTGATAAGGAGCGATTAACGCAGCGGGGATCAATAGCAGTGACATGCCGGGGGGACGCAGGGTGAATGGCGGAGAGCCGGGAAAATCGAACTGCTGATAAGCCAGATGGTTCACCAGTCCCCGCGCCATCAGAACATAGTCTGCACTGTCCGGATAAAAGAAGTAGAGCTGATTCAAGCGGGCCGCTGCCAGACCAGCAAAGCAGAACAGGATGACGACCAGCGCATAACGGGCTCCCCTGTTTTTTGATTGTACTTTGTTGTTCATGGCATTACAGGTTAGAAAGAGCAGGACAGGCCGGGAGCCTTATCTCAATCGGAAAACACAGCGACAGCAATTCTGGTGTAAGAACTCGATCATAAACCGGCAGTGGGGGCGCAGGCGAAATGAAACTGCAGAAATCCCGCTGATTGCTGGTCGAGATATATCAGACAAAACGATTATACTGATTGTGAAGCAGCCTGTTATTTCCCGGCTCTTGAAGTTGTAGACGTGCGCGGGTTATCACGTCAGCAAAGGCAGAAATGCCTGTGCAAAAGAGAGGACCAGGAAGAATCCGCACATGTCGGTGATGGTGGTCAGAATCGGACCTGAGGCCAGGGCAGGATCGAGTTTGAATCCTTTGAGAACCATCGGGATCAGAGCACCCAGACAGACCGCCATCAGGGTATTCGCGGCCAAGGCGCCACCGATCACCAGGCCCAGGTAACCATTGCCTTTCCAGATATAGGCGACGATGCCCAGCAGAAACCCGAGGGCCAGGCCGTTAACCATGCCTAACGCAAATTCTTTTTTGAATACATATACCCAGTCGCGCGGTCGAATCACACCCAGGACCAGTTCCCGCGTACTCACCGCGATCGCCTGGTTGCCTGTGCAGCCACTCATGTCGGAAACAATCGGCAGGAACACTGCCAGCGCGATGACGCTGGAAAGCGTATCTTCATACATGGCTATCACACTGGCGGCAACAATATTCAGCACAATGTTGATGCTCAACCACGACAGACGCCGGGCACTGCGAATTTTGAGAGGTAAGCTACGGAGTTCTTCCCCGCCCATAATCCCTGCAAATCGCAGAAAGGTCTTACCGGCCTGTTCTTCCCCAGCTTCTTCTACATCTTCCCGTCGAACGACGCCGACCAGCACATTGGCTTCGTCGACAACCGGCAGACCGAACAGCGGGTGTGAATCAAAGAAGTGCTGTAACTCCTGCAGGCTCGTGGAGTCAGGCACACAGAGTGGGCTGGGAATCATCAGGCTGGAAAGACGCTTGCCGGGAGGCGCCATCAGCAGGTCCCGCAAACGCAGAACTCCGACCAGTTGCAGATCCTGATTGATGACATAAATATACTGCACGTTATATTCAGCGTATCGTTCGGCGTTCTGACGGAGGTCGGATACCACATCGTCGACCGTTTGCGACTCTTCAAAGGAGAGCAGCTCTGTGATCATCAGACCACCCGCACAGAGACTGGTATATTTCGAAAGGAAGCGGACGTTTTCCGCTTCTTCCGGATCCATGACTTCCAGAATCTTTTCCGATTGTTCCTCGGGTAATTGATCCAGAAGGTCGACCTGCTCGTCACTGTTCATTTCATCAACAATGTGAGCGGCCTGTTCGGGGGACAGAGACGAGAGCAACTGTGCCGCCTGCAGTTCCGGGAGTGCTTCCATCAGCCAGGCGGCATGCTCGCCATCCAGCAGGTTCAAAAACGCCTGCTGCTCTTCGATGGAGAGCTGTGCCAGAATTCGCGCTTCTTCCCCGGGGGGGAGCGCATTCAGGAAGTTGATCGCCGCTTCGGATTCACCAGCTTTGACGATCTCATCCAGTTGATCCCAGACATCAGGCAGTTCGATATGTGTCGATTCGCTGAGTGGCTGTGAGTCGTTCATTTATCCTTCTCCCTTCCTGGAACAGGCTGAGCCGGTTCAGGTTGGATCTGTCTGTCTTAGTTGAATTCTTCAGTGAAAGCCCGTGGAACGCGTGACTACTGATTTTATAGTCAAACCGCGTAAAAAATGAAGCCCATACGACTTACGTTTACGACTCAATTCGGGCAAAAACGGATATTCGGTCTAAAATCAGGTCGACTGAGAGGGAGCGTTTGAACAGAAGACGCAGAGAAACTGTGAGCGCAGAATATCCATGTGCGCAATAGCCCCAGTGAGGCAGGTGGGATTATGGTGTCACTTTTTCTCTTTCAACAGGCGATCGACTGTCTTCAAAGCTTCGCTGAAGTACCCCACATAAGCCACGTTTCCCTGTTGATCGATGACGGCTGCCGAGGGAATGCCGCGTACGTTGAAATTGCGAATGGTTTCACCAAAGAATCCTTTGCGGGTTGAAGGACGGTCGATGGCCAACTGGAAGTCGAGTTCTTCTTTTTGCGCAAACTTCTGCAGTTCTGCAACGCTGGTATGGCTGTCGTGCATGCCGATCAAGACGAACGGCTGGTCTGCATAATAGCGGGCGGCGGTTCGGACTTCCGGCAGTTGTGAGATGCAGGGACCACAGTGTGTACCCCAGAATTCAATCAGCACGACCTTGCCTTTCGTATCCGGCGGAGAGGAGACACCTTCGCGCGTCATCCAATTGACAGGTTTGATTTCAGGCGCTGGCCTCCCGTAATGCACCTGCTGTTCGATCTTCGGGGTGTGCCGGGGATGACGCTGCAGATACGCGGCGAAATCTGTGACGGGACCTCTTAGCGTCGTCGTATAGGGACGACCTGGTCTGGTTCTGGAAGCCTCTGGAGAAAGGTGGCGGGAGTCGACGAAGACCGCTCCCGGAGGTATCGCAACGGCAAACGCATCGGGGGGCAACTGATCGAAGAGTTCGACTTTTTCAATTTCAAAGATTTGTACTAAATTCAGTCTACCCCGGTAGCGTTGCCAGCTCATATAGAAGCGCGGCAGGAGCAGGCCGTTTTCCTGCTTCTGTGGGGCGAAAGCGAGGGAAACACGCTCTACATCTAATTTTGGTTCTTCCAGATAACTTTCAAAAATGAAACCGGTGTCCCGGTCAAAAACACGTCTTTGGAGATACGTTAATTTCTGTCCCTGGCTTTCCGAATCCGTCTCAGTTGTGTAGATCGTGCGTCGCCCTGACTGTTCGATTTTCACTTCGGGCCTGGGCCGGTCTTCAGGGGCTGGACACTGGAAACGAAGGGTAGGCCAGTTCGTGAAGTCATTAGGCGTATGGATGTGTAAAAAATTTCTCCGGTATACTGAGGCCTGATTATTGGAAGCATCATACGTTAATGTCTCCCAGCCATCCCGGAATGAAATACTGTCGGGCAGAAGTCGCCCCTGTGCATCATGGAGATGCTTGCGCCATTCATACAGGCGTTCTTCTTTGTGGAATTGACCGGTCGAGGTCATGATCGTTCGGCCTCCCCGTTTGATTTCTCCGCCGTGTTTTTTAAGCAGCGCGTCGATATCAGGTATCTGGTAGGGATCCAGCGCACGCAGGTCTTTGAGCAGGCCTTTCGTATCCAGGCCGGGTTGTCGTCCCAGCATCAATTGCGCCGTCACCCGCATCGAGGAACCTCGCAGCAGTTCGGACTGCCTGTGCCATTTCCGCTGTAGTTCGGGTGGATAGATCGAATCGGGATTCGGTTTGACCTCCTCTCTGAATGTTTCGGCATCCACGAATTGCGGCTGGCTTAATTTGAATTCGATTTTGATCACTTCGCCAGCGGGTAGTTTGATTGATTTGCCCCGGCTCCCCTCAGCTTGTGCCAGAGTTAAGGGTTCTGCTACGACGAACCGTCGCTGGCCGGGTGTCATGAAAGCCTGGATCTCACCGGCGGTGTTTGTTTTCGGGTAATCCACATAGACCGACTGAGTGGAAACTGGCCGGGGATCGCTGGCATCGTGAGATTCATAGTTAAACCGCACTCCGGGAATCGGCTGGCCGGTCTGCGCATCAACGGCTTTTAGGATGACTGTCGCCGCTGGTCTCAATTTAACCGTATGCTGAACAGAACCGTGCTGCTCTTTTACGAAAAACTGTTCGCTCTGAAAATAAAATGGCTGATCCGGTTGGGGCTCAGTGATTAATTTGTATTCGCCGGGCACCAGTTGCAGACGGGCATTACCCCGGCTGTCCGATCGGGCTTGAACCCCGGCGCGACGAATGGGCCCGATAGATCGCGCTGTCACCCGCACGCCTGCGACCGGCTGCTCAGTCTGCTCTTGCACTACTTGTATTGTTACTTTGCGGGGCGCGAAAAATTCCCGGTTCAATTTTCCCGCGTAACCCACCACTGCCTGACGTTTGTTGTTTGCCTTCTCAGCAGGAGAGGTGACTACAGTGGATTGCCAGGGATCAAAAGTGGGGCCAGGGTCGATACGGGCAAGATAACTGGTATCACGACGGAGTTGTTTGAATTCGTAGAAACCTTCTGCATCGGTTTGTGTTTCCCTCAATTCTGCGGGCAGAACACGGATGCTGGAGAAACTGAAGGGGGCTTTGATCGGCTGGTTGTCATTTCCCAGAAATCGACACGAGCTTATGCCCCAGCCTGCAGGATTTCGTTGACTGTCAATAAGACCCAGTTGTACTTTAGCATTGGCGAGTGGGTGCCCCTGTTTATCGGTGATGTGGCCTTTGAGCAGAGCAGGGCGGTCAAACATCAGATCGACAATCAGTGGTTCATCGAGGTAAAACGCATTCTCTGTAGCATGCGCATTTTTATCGCTCAGTTCGGTTCCCTGGGGGCGGGTGTCGGGACGGTAATAACAGGTCTCATGCCAGGTGAAACCGTATCCATCGCGGGTACCAAAGATCTCGAATCTGCCTTCTGCAGGTTTCGGAATCGGATTGGGACGTTCGCGATTTACGAGGAGTTGAATGTCTTTCAGTTCGTAATGGCCCGTTTTGTCAGTTCGCGTCTGGCCGCGCAACATTTCAAAACCGCCTGGCATGCGTCTGGCCGCCGACCCCACATAAATGGTTGCATTTTCCAGTGGAGTACCGTCAAAAGTGCGTGCGGTTCCCGAAATACTGACCCGATGCAGTTCTGCTCCATAGCCCCCACCATCCTCAATGGTTCGCAGAATTTCTACCTGGGGAGGCCGTTTATTCTCTGACTGCTGTTTTGCCTTGTCAGCCGAGCCCTGTTCAGGTTTCAGTGCCAGTTGGACTGGAGTATTTCCCTTCGCACTTTGAGGTTCTGCTGATTGTAGTGCAGATTCACAGAGGGAAAAAAGGACGATCGCGAAGAGTAAATTTAGTGGTCGCGTTGATGTGAATTGAGACCCCTTGCCGGTAACCCTGAACAGACTCATTCCCGTGCTCCTTACAGTAATTGCCTCAGCGAACGATACACGCTAGCCGCGTGTTCATCTGGGGTGGTTCTGTTAGTATACACAGGTGAATCGGGAATGCAAATTAGCTCATATATTATGAAGGTTCACAGAGCAGAAGAATGAGTGCTCAGAATGTGACAGTCACTTAATCCTGCAGATCAAATTTGAGATCGGTGATCTCGTTACCATCCTCGACAGTGACGGTCAGCCCTGAATTCTCTGCAGACGCGTATTTTTCCGGCAGCAGATTTTCAGGAGGAGGTTGTGGTTTGGGATTCGGATCGTAATTGGGATCATCTTCCGGTAGTGCTTCACTCGTTTCGGCAGTTTCGAATTTGGTGATCATGACCTGGTAATCGCCAGGCACAACGCCGTCAGTGCCTTCGAATGTTCCCATCTGAAACAGACCTTCTGCGTTCGACAGACCATTGGCATTGCGTCCGTTCGACTGATCAACGGGGACAAATGCAATGCTCGCTCCTTCAACGGGCGTTCCATTGTAAGTCACTGTGCCAGATACCGAAGTGCGCGCAGGACGTTCATCGTCTGTCCCGCCACCACATCCGGTAAAAAAAACACTGACGATGCTGGAAATTAGTACGCAACAGAGGAGGCTTTTGCCTCGTTTGGGTGTGGACATTTCATTCTCTCGCTTTGGTGTTGAGTCGTATTTTTGATAGTTAAATTAATTAATCGTGCGAAGATTTATGTGCCCGCAACGCTTCTGGGATCATAGGAGAATCGTTCACACAAAATCAACAATCGATTGAGAAACTGTATTGAATTTCAGGTAGAAACCACTACCATGACTTAGTGAAGACTCAAAAAAAAATGTGCCAATGATTGATTAATGAATTTTATTTTTTGTTACTTTGATAATCTTCTCAGATACCTTTTCAAATCTAATCGTTCTCAATCTCCCGCCAATTATATTGCTGTCTAGTCAAGCCACTTTTGCTCGAAGTGGCTCGGGCTGTTTTCTTGTCTGCATTTTGAAAAATCTCAATTTGCCTCAGGAAAGTGTGAATCCTGAAAGCGCTAACATTCTCTTGAATCAACTGGAGATAAGGGTTCTCGTCTATTGTAAGTCGTATTAAAGGAGTACTTTGGTGAAGAACATTGTAAAAGAAAGACGTCGCGGTTTTACGTTAATTGAATTGCTGGTTGTGATTGCCATCATTGCCATTCTCATTGCGTTATTATTACCAGCTGTCCAACAGGCACGGGAAGCAGCACGTCGATCGACCTGTAAAAATAATTTGAAACAGATCGGACTGGCGATACATAACTATCACGATGTATTCGGGATGTTTGTTTTGCGCCGGGGAGGTACCAACGGTTCTGACAGTAATACCTCCAACCGCGGACGTTTGAGCGGTTTCGTTGGTATGCTGCCTTACATGGATCAGGCTCCTCTGTTTAATAAAATTGCAGCCGGCGATTCTTCAAACTCTCCTTTTGGTCCTGGTGCCTGGCGCGGTTGGAGCGTCTGGAACGTCTCCATTCCCATGTTGCGCTGCCCTTCTGACGGGCGTAACAGACAGATCGTGCGGACCAATAACTATGTCTTTTGTCTGGGAGACTCAGCACAAAGTATCAACGGCACTAACAGTCGTGGAATGTTTCCTTATCGTAATGGAACACGCATTCGTGACATCACTGATGGAACCAGTAACACGATCGCCATGAGCGAGCATGTTCGTGCGAACTATGGTCCTGCCACAAGTAATGCCAGCCGCAAACGTGAGGAAGGCATTGCCATGGGGCAAACCCCTCGCTCTAATCCCGGGTCGTGTATGGCTCTGGCCTCCGGAGCTGGCTGGGTCAGTGGAACCTCTGTCAAAGGAAAGCATGGTACTTCCCTGTGGGATGGTCAGGCGGAACGTTGTGGATTTACTACGATTCTGCCTCCGAACGGACCTTCCTGTGCAGAAGGAACGAACTCCAACGCCGATTCCACACATGCTGCTCTCTCCCCTTCCAGTATGCACGTTGGTGGGGTGCACGCGTTGATGGCCGATGGTGCCGTCCGCTTCATCTCTGAGAATATCGATACCGGCAACTTAAGCACAGCCAGTCCCAGTCCCGGTTCGATTTCTCCCAGTCCTTATGGTGTCTGGGGTGCCCTGGGAACCAAAGAAGGTGGAGAAGTGCTGGGTGAGTTTTAATCCTGACATGGCCTGATAACACACGTTGATATCAGGTACTACTGAAGCTTAGAAAAGCCCTCTTTACTTTCCTGTGAAGAGGGCTTTTTCTTTCTCTATGTACTATTTCAGAGCGAGTTCTTTTTTCGCTTGAACGCTTTTTCTACTTCGACTGCGATGAACACAATTGAAGAGAGCGCGAGCGTGACAGTCAGCTCAGCCGCCGTTAAGGGAGCGGTCTTGAAGACCTCGTTCAAAACCGGAATATAAATCGTGGCCATCTGTAAAATGAATGTCAGCAGTACGGCTCCAAACAGCGGTTTGTTCGATAAGGGCCCCTGCGAAAAGAACGACTCCCGTTCTGAGCGAATTGCCAGCACATGGCCCATCTGACTTAAGCAGAGGACGGTAAAAACCATTGTCTGCCAGTGTTCCTGGCTGCGATCGATAAACCAGGCTTGCGTAAACAGCGAAACCGCTCCCATCAATAATCCGACCCAGATGATATGTGCGCCCAGTCCGTGGGCAAAAATGCTTTCCTGTGGATGACGCGGGGATCGTTGCATCAGATTTTTTTCACCAGGCTCTGCCGTCAAAGCCAGGCCGGGAATACCATCGGTTACGAGGTTGATCCACAGAATATGAATCGGCAGCAATGGAATCGGCAGGCCGAGCAGGGGAGCCAGAAAGATCGTCCAGATTTCACCCAGGTTGCTGGTCATTGTGTATTTGATAAATTTGCGAATGTTGTCAAAGATCCGCCGTCCTTCTCTGACCGTTTTGACGATCGTCGAAAAATTATCGTCCAGCAGAATCATGTGCGCCGCTTCCTTGGAAACGTCTGTGCCGGTGATTCCCATCGCGACACCGATGTCGGCCCGTTTCAAAGCCGGTGCATCATTAACGCCGTCTCCAGTCATGGCCACAAAGTGACCGCGATTCTGTAAGGCCTGCACGATCTTCAGTTTCTGTTGTGGTGAAACGCGTGCATAAACCCGGACTTTCTCCACGCGGGCTTCCAGCTCTTCGAGTGTAAGCGGTTGGAGTTCCTTACCGGTAATCACCGATTCCGTTTCTTCTTCGCCAATGATTCCCACCCGTCGGGCGATGACTGCAGCTGTCAGCGGATGATCTCCCGTAATCATCACGGGATGGATGCCTGCAGTCCGACAGAGGGCAACCGACTCGGATGCTTCCGGACGGGGAGGATCCAGCATGCCAACCAGCCCCACTAATGCCAGGTCCGCT
This sequence comes from Gimesia chilikensis, assembly GCF_008329715.1. GTDB lineage: Bacteria > Planctomycetota > Planctomycetia > Planctomycetales > Planctomycetaceae > Gimesia > Gimesia chilikensis. The sequence goes on from NZ_VTSR01000018.1 coordinate 164,934, forward strand.
TCAATCTCTTCCGGAATCAGAGACTCTGGAACAGCGTCCCAGATCCGCAAAGCGAATCCAAGTGTTCGCAATCCCTCGCCGGCGATCTGTTCGGTGTGCTGCATCACCTGGCTCTGGTCGATGTCGGTTGGTCCCGCTTCCGCATGCAGATGAGTCGCACGCGTAACGATCTCTTCGGCAGCCCCTTTGGTGATCGATACGACTTTCCCATTGCACCAGGGATGAAAAGTCGTCATCAGTTTGCGTTCCGCGTCGAAAGGAATTTCAGCCAGGCGGGGAAAAGCGGATTCCAGCGCATCCCGCAGGAAACCTTTTTCCCGGGCGAGTTCAAACAGTGCCGTTTCTGTTGGATCGCCAACGACTTCGTCATCGCCGTCCAGGCGTGTGTCGTTACAGAGTGAGAGGGCTGAGAGCAGTAATTCCGCGTGCGGTTTATCAGCGAGGCTTTGGCTGGTTGTAGAATCAGAATCTGTTTCAGGGAGTTCATCCGCAGAGAGGATCTGATTGTCAAAGTAAACCTGCTCGACCGTCATGCGGTTCTGGGTAAGGGTTCCTGTTTTATCAGTGCAGATATATGAGACTGATCCGAGGGTCTCTACCGCGGGGAGTTTGCGAATCAGTGCCTGCTGCTTGACCAGCTTGCGGGCACCCAGTGCCAGGGAAATTGTGATCACCGCTGGCAGTGCTTCAGGGATGGCAGCAACAGCCAGCGAGATTGCCGTCAGCAGCATGAGCAAAGGAGGTTCGCCCCGTAACAGTCCTGCGACAAATACGATAATGCAGATTGCGAAAATGGCATAGGCCAGTTTCTGGCCAAACGTAGCCAGTCGTTTCTGGAGCGGTGTGCGTCCCTGTTCCTGGTCTTGGAGCAGAGCGGCGATCTGTCCGAGTTGGGTCCGCATGCCCGTTTCAGTGACGATTCCCTGGCCGTGACCTTTGGTAATCAATGTTCCTTTAAAAGCGAGACTTTTTCGATCTCCGAGTGGAAGCTCCTCTTCTGTAAGCTGCCTGGTCTGTTTCTCTACCGCCAGCGATTCCCCAGTCAAAGCTGCTTCATCGATCTGCAGTTGAACCCCCTCCGTCAGTCTCATATCTGCAGGAACAATGTTCCCCGCTTCGAGCATGACGCGGTCGCCGGGAACCAGTTGATTCACTGGAAGCGTTGTGACTTTTCCTCCGCGCAGCACATTGGCGGAAGGGGCGGCCATCTTCTTCAGTGCTGCCATCGCTTTTTCGGCCCGGTATTCCTGTACAAACCCCAGGATGGCATTCAGTAACACAATTACCGTGATAGCGATCGTGTCGGCTGGCTCACCGATGATCCCCGAAACGACAGCAGCCGCGATCAGGACCAGAATCATGAAGTCTTTAAACTGATCCAGAAACATCATCCAGACTGATTTTCGCTGTTTTTCAACGAGTTCATTCAGACCATACTCAGCCTGGCGGGATTCGACTTCTGCTGTAGTCAATCCCTGCTCAGGGGATTGCAGTCGGTCTGCCACGTCACTGACATCAAGCTGATACCAGGCGGGAGGGGTTTGGTCTGCAGAATTCATCAGGTAGCACTCCTCTTGTGTGAAGAGCAGTTGCAAACGAAAGTCAGTTGAATCTGAAAACCAGGAATGGAATCAGGAAGTCGCGATATTAATGTCATGGGCTTTCAAATCTTTGGATCGAGGCGTACGTTCCGATTCAGAACCGGTCCTGGATTGGAACGCACATTCGATTCTAACGGATCAAAACCATTTCAGCTACGGCCTGTACGCGGAGCGGTTTTTGTCGAAAACAGTTCAGCCGGTGACTGACTCATCTTGGAACTGGTCTTCTTTCTGGTATCAATGCTGGTTGATGGTTAGAATGAAGTCGGTCTGCAGCGGAGTCTGCAGAGAGTGTTGCATCTGAAGAATCGAATCCGAGAGGAAGTCTGGACATGTTTTCGAACCTGTATCGTATCTTGCAATTGACAATCTGTATTACTCTGGCGCTGACTCTGAGCTATGAAGCGCAGGCCGAAGAGAAACAGCCTGTATTACTTGCAGGAGCAGCCACCAGCAATATCACTCCCCCCTTAGGCGAACTGATCGTGGGAGGCTGGAAACCGATTCCCGCCAAACGCATTCACGACGAACTGCACGCCCGCTGCATTGTGCTCGATAACGGTAAGGTCAAGCTGGCGATTGTGCTCTGCGATAACGTCGGGATTCCGGAATCGGTCTTTGATCTGGCGAAAGAGCAGGTTCATAAACATACCAGTATTCCCAAATCACATCTGTTGATGGCTTCAACGCACACGCATTCCGCCACCACAGCTCGCGGGCCTTCCAAGGTGCTGCGGGAAACCGAATTCACCGAGTATCAGAAATTCCTGGCCAGCCGGATTTCCGACGGCGTGCGTCGCGCCCTGTATCAACTGGAGCCGGCACGAATTGGCTGGGGACAGGTCGATGAACCCTCAGAAGTCTTTAACCGTCGCTGGTATGTGAATGACACTTCCCTGCTGACCAACCCCTTTGGAGGCCTGGATCGCGTTCGCATGAATCCGCCGCGGGGTAATAAAGCCCTCGATCGTCCGGCTGGTCCGACCGATCCGCAGGTCAGCTTCATTTCGATCCAAAGTCAAAAGGGACGCCCCATCGCCCTGCTGGCAAATTACTCGCTGCACTATGTAGGCGGCGTGCAGTCCGGTGATGTCTCGGCTGATTACTTCGGATACTTTGCGAATTACATTGAGCAGAAACTGGGAGCCCAGGATCAGTCGCCACCTTTTGTCGGTATTTTATCCAACGGCACCAGTGGTGATGTCAACAACATCAATTTCACCGAGAAGGGGGGCAAGCGTTACCAGCGTTATGAAAAAATGCAGGAAGTCGCTGAGAAAGTGGCCAGCCGCGTCTATGAAGCACAGCAGGCTATCAAGTATCACAACTGGATCCCGCTGGGGGCTGCTGCTGGGAAACTGCCTTTGAAACTCCGCAAACCAACGCCGGAGATGCTGGCACACTTCGAGAAGATTAAAGCCGAAACCGGGGACGCGAACCGGGCGAAGCATCGACGGGAAGAAATCTATGCAGAGCGGATTGCCAAAATCATGGAAGCACCGGACCAGATCGAAGTCCCTCTGCAGGTGATGCGGATCGGCTCACTGGGAATCTGTGCAATTCCTTTTGAAACGTTTACTGAAACCGGTCTGGAGCTCAAAGAACGCAGCCCCTTCCAGCCCACATTTACCATCGAACTGGCTAATGGTTCGTTCGGATATCTGCCCACGCCCGAGCAGCATCGGCTGGGGGGGTATGAAACCTGGCTGGGAACCAACTACGTACAAAAAGACGCGAGTACCAAAATTGTGAACACGTTGCTCGAACTGTTTGCCCAGTTGAAAAAAGAAGACTCGTAACCAGCAGTCTGTCAGTCTATGGAACGCAGCCCATAAGGGGGTTGTTTCAGGTGAGAGACTCGGGTTAGAATGGTCTCTCACCGATGCGTTTATCCTGCCTCATGACCCCAGCCTCCCGCAAGCAACCCGAAAGATCGTTGATTTATGACTGATTCGAGAATTCGGACCACACTGATAACCCTTTTGAGTGGCCTGTGCCTGATGACTGGCAATCAGTTCTGCGCTGCAGAACCGATTGACTTTCGCCGTGATGTGGCACCGATTCTGGAACAGCACTGTCTGGTCTGCCATAACAGACGGGTTCGACAGGGGGAACTTTCGCTGCATTCCCTGGAGGCAACTTTACACGGGGGTGACAGTGGGGAGATCGTGGATCCCGGAGATCCGGACGCGAGCTACCTGTTGGATCTGATCACTCCCAGTAACGGAGTTGCAGAGATGCCCCGCGAGGCACCTCCGCTCTCGGAACAGGAGCAGTCAATCCTCCGTCGCTGGATCAAAGAGGGCGCTGCCTGGCCGGAAAAACTGGAGCTGGAAGCACCACTCTTATGGTCACTCGCGCCGCTGACTCAACCAGCGGTTCCCGTGGATGTACAATCGACGGATCATTTCCCGATTCGCAACCCGATAGATGCGTTTATTGCCTCGCGACTGCAAGCGGCCGGCGTTCAGCCAGCTCCGCCTGCAGATCGACGGACTTTGATCCGCCGCCTGTATCTGGATCTGGTAGGCTTGCTCCCTTCGCCTGATGAAGTCGAAGCCTTTGTGGCCGATACCGATCCTCAAAGCTACGAAAAACTCGTCGACAAGCTACTGGCCTCACCCCATTTTGGCGAACGTTGGGGACGCTACTGGCTGGACATGGCCCGCTATGCGGACAGTTCCGGTTACCTGGGGGACAGCATACGACCGCACGTCTGGGTTTATCGGGAGTGGGTCATCGAGGCGATTAATCAGGATCTGCCCTTCGATCAGTTTTCAAAAGAACAGTTAGCCGGTGATCTGTTTGAGAAGCCGACCGTTTCGCAAAAGGTGGCGACCGGCTTTCATCGCAATACTCTGAAAAACACAGAAGCCGGCGTCGACCTCGAACTCTACCGCACTAAAGAGATCGTCGATCGTGTCAACACGACCGGCATGGTCTGGCTGGGACTGACGTTCGGCTGTGCCGAGTGTCACGATCACAAACACGATCCCATTTCCCAGAACGAATTTTACCAGCTGTATTCTTTCTTTAACAACGCGGATGAGGCCACGGTGAAGGTCTCGCGGGACTGGGAAGAACAGGAATACCAGCAGGCTCTCGCTGACTGGCAACCCGATTACGATCGCTGCCAGCAGGAAATCACGACTTACGAAAATGCAGACCTCTCCGATAAACAGCGCACGGAAATCGATAAGATTCTGAAGGGCTACAAACGCTCATCCGATTTGAAAAAGCTGGAACCGTTTTATCAGACAAAAAAAGAGGGGTGGGACAAACTCTCAGCCAGGCTGGGGAAACTCCTCTCCTCCCGGCCGCAGGCTCCCTCAACGCGTGCCCCGATTTTCACGGAACGGACCAAAGACCGTCGTGAAACGTTCGTGCATGTCCGCGGCGTTTATAATCGGCCGGGAGACAAGGTCAGTCCGGGGACGCCCTCTGTACTGCCAGACCTGCAGTCGCGTCAGCCCGCACCCGACCGACTCGATCTGGCCAACTGGCTCTTCCGGGAAGAGAACCCGTTAACCGCACGCGTGGCGGTGAATCGCATCTGGCAGCATCTGTTCGGACGGGGCATCGTCTCGACGCCGAACGACTTTGGCACTAAAGGAGCCACTCCCACACATCCGCTTTTATTAGACTGGCTTGCTTCAGAATACAGACAACGCGACTGGAGCCGCAAAGCGATGATCAAACTGATCGTGATGTCTTCAGCCTATCAGATGTCGTCCGCCGCCAACGCACGCGATGTTCCCCAGGATGTCAACAATCTGCTCTTCTGGAGACAGAACAGTTTTCGCGTCGAAGCGGAAATCGTCCGTGATATTCATCTGACCGCCAGTGGTCTGTTAGATAGAACCATCGGTCGTAAGGGAATTCGTCCACCGCTGCCTGCCTTCGTGACCGATGTGGGGCGGAGCGTCAAATGGCCCGCTACCCAGGGGAGTGCCCGTCATCGAAGGGGGATGTATATTATTTTCAAACGGACGGTCCCGTTCCCGATGCTGATGACATTCGACGCACCAGATGCGACGGTCTCCTGCAGTCGACGCGAACGTTCCAATACACCGCTGCAGGCTTTGACATTACTCAATAGTCCCATGTTTTACGAATGTGCTGAAGTGCTGGGAAAACAGATGCAGAAGAAACACGCCGACAACATTTCCGCAGCGATTCAGGAAATGTATCTGCGCTGTCTGTCGCGTCCTGCCGGTGAACCGGAAACGGTCGCCCTGCAGTCTGCCTGGAGCGATCTACTGCATCTGGCGGAAGCGACGCAAGCTGAAATGAAACCGCAGCAGAAGCCGGCAGAGACCGCAATGGTCCAGTTGGCACGTATTATCATGAACCTGGATGAATTTGTTACGAGAGACTGATTATGCTGTTTCCACCACAGTCACATTCTGAGCAGACGCTGCTGAATCGGCGGCGGTTCTTTGCCACCGGTGCCAGTGGTCTGGGAACGCTGGCCCTGGCTTCACTGCTGAAAGAGGAAGGCCTGCTCGCTTCCGAGACTTCCGCGCCGCAGGCTCACTTTGCCCCGAAGGCCAAACGCTGCATCTACCTGTTCATGGAAGGGGGGCCGAGCCAGATGGATCTGTTCGACCCCAAACCGAAGCTGAATGAACTCGATGGTCAGCCGATGCCCGAGTCGATGCTCAAAGACATCAAGTTTGCTTTCATCCAGAAAGAGGCGGCCCGCCTGATGGGGAGCCCGCGCACGTTCAAACGCTACGGCGAGTCTGGCATGGAGCTTTCCGATTTGCTGCCTCATCTGAGTACCTGTGTGGACGATATCGCCATGATCCGTTCCATGCACTGTGAGCAGTTCAATCACCTGCCCGGCCAGCTGATGATGCTCACCGGATCCGATCTACAGGGGCGCCCCACATTGGGCTCGTGGCTCAACTATGGACTGGGGAGCGAATCCTCAAACCTGCCGGGCTACGTGGTGCTGGCGACGTTGGGACGCGGCCTGCCGGGCGGTGCCTCCAGCTGGTCCAGCGGTTTTCTCCCGTCGCAATATGCGGGCACACTCTTCCGAAATCAGGGGAGCCCGGTTCTGAATCTGGAAACACCTCAACAGGTTTCTTCCGCAGCACAGATGCGGAGCCTGCAGGCGATCAATGAATTAAACGGTCTGCGGTTCGAGCAGGTGGGGAATCCGGAAATTGCCAGCAGGATTAATGCGTATGAACTAGCATTCCGTATGCAGCAGACTGCACCGGAACTGCTCGATCTTTCGGGCGAGACGAAAACAACACTCGAAGAGTACGGTGTGACCCGCGACGAGGCTTCGAAGAGCGGCACAGCCGGCTTCCTCGGTTCGTATGCCCGCAACTGTCTGCTGGCACGACGGATGGTCGAACGGGGCGTGCGTTTCGTGACGCTGTTCCTCTCCACCTGGGATCATCACAGTTCACTCGACAGCGGGTTGGAGCGTTATACTCAAATCTCCGATCAGCCAGTCGCGGCTCTGCTCAAGGATCTCAAACGCCGTGGCCTGCTGGACGACACCCTGGTCGTCTGGGGAGGCGAATTCGGCCGCACGCCGCTGGGAGAAAACCGGGTCAATTTCAAGAAAGTCACCGGCCGCGACCATCATCCCTACTCTTTCAGCATGTGGATGGCGGGAGGCGGCATTAAAGGAGGCCAGACAATCGGCGAAACTGACGAAATCGGCTGGGGCGTCGCCAAAGATCCGATCCACGTCCACGATCTGCACGCCACGATTCTGCATCTGTTCGGCCTGAATCACGAAGAACTGACTTATCGCTTCCAGGGCCGCGACTTCCGATTGACCGATGTGGAAGGGAATGTGGTCGAGCGGTTGCTGGCCTGATCACTTCTCAATTTTCTTTTGCCACGCTTCCCAGTCGCGGGCCATCTGGTTCACGCGTTCGGGGAACTTTGCAGCAAGGTTATTGGTTTCACTGCGGTCGGCCTTCAGGTCGTATAGTTCCCACCGCTTTTCGCTCGCGCCCCAGACCAGCTTCCAATCGCCTTGTCGAATCGCGCGGTTGCCAAACAGCTCCCAGCTTAACGATTTGTGCCCGTTGCGTTGTTTTCCATGTAAGACAGGTAACAGACTCTTGCCTTCAACCGGGAGCAGCGTATTTCCATTGAACTCGTGCGGATAGTCACTGTTGGCCAGTTCCAGCAGTGTTGGCATGAAGTCGATGATGTGACCGACCTGATGTGTGATCGATCCGCGGGCGACTTTGCCTGGCCAGCGGACAATCATCGGAGTAGCGATTCCGCCTTCGTAACACCAGGTCTTGAACTGACGGAAGGGGGCGTTCTGTGCCCAGCCCCAGCCTTTCCCGACAAACTCGTAACCGCGACCGTCGCCGACGGGGATATCCTGGTTGTATTTGAGAAAGCCTGTTTCCTGACCGGGTCTGCCGCTGGGCCATGACGCGCAGCCACCGTTGTCGGAAAGAAAGATTACCACGGTGTTGTCTGCGAGACCGGCATCATCGAGTGCGGTAAGTACTCGTCCGATACCGCGATCCATGCGGTCTACCATCGCGGCGTAAGTTTCCATGCGGGCTTCTTCGCGTTTTCGCTCCTCATCTGGCAGCTTTTCCCAGTCCGGCACATCGTAGTCGTAGGGGTAGTCGCCTTTTTTATTCTCTGGGGGCGAGAGTTCAGGCTGTTCAGTGAAGAGGCCCAGTTCAGCCTGTCGCTTGTGTCGTTGTTCGCGCATCTTGAGATAACCATCAGCATACTTCCCGCGATACCGCTCAATATCTGCCTGGAATGCGTGCAGGGGAAAGTGGGGGGCGGTGTAGCAGAGATGAATGAAGAATGGTTTTTCGCCCTGAGAGAACTGTTTGATCGTCTCGATGGCATGGTCGGAAAAGGCGTCGGTTGTGTAATAGCCGCCTGGGAATTTCATGATGCTTTTATCGTTGCGTGCAAAGGCACGAAACCGACCACCGTTGTAGAACACGGGATCCTGTTTTGCCGGATTGAAGTAGTTACAGCAACCGTCGAGTACGCCGTAGTACTCATCGAAACCACGGTCGATGGGCCGTAACGGGGATTGATTTCCCAGATGCCACTTCCCCGTCAGTGACGTAGCATAGCCGGCCCTCCGCAGGGCCTCGCCGAGAGTGAGCATGTTGGTTCTCAGTCGGGGCCTCTTTTCCTGTCGGGGGTACAGGCCTGTCAACAGCGCCGAGCGTGTCGTGACACAGACAGCACAGTTATAGAACTGGGTAAAACGCATTCCATCCGCTGCAAGTTGATCGAGATGAGGCGTCTGAATCTCACCGCCATAACAGCCAAGATCGGAAAATCCCAGATCGTCGCAGAGGATTAAGAGCACATTGGGACGTTCTGCGGCGAATAAGTTGTTATGGAGACAGACAAAAGCCAACAGCGTCAACGAGATAGTCGAGATCAATCGAGGGAGCTTCATAGTCGCTGGCTCCTGGTCAGCTGCGAATTAAGAATGCAGGCAGGTGAACACGCGAAAATAAAAAACCCCTGAAAAGCAGGGAGTTCCTGCAAGTCAGGGGTGAACGGCAAATGCCTTAGTGGGCGATGAGGGACTCGAACCCCCGACCCTCTCGGTGTAAACGAGATGCTCTAGCCAACTGAGCTAATCGCCCGGATTTTCAATATACATCGGAAAATCCGATGTTTTTGTTGCGTCATTCTTAATGACACGTTCGTATTATGGCAGGTTCGTAGCGAAATGCAACTCTAGCGTGTAAACTGTTTTAAGCCTTCGCTGACATTGGCCCGAATTTATCCGTTCTGCGGTTTTTTCCTTATCTTGAGAAAGAATTTCGTTATGTCTCATTGCCTCGTTACCGGTGGGGCCGGCTTTATTGGCAGTCACCTCTGTGAACAATTAATTCAGCAGGGACAACAGGTTACAGCCGTAGATGATCTCTCGACCGGGTTCTTGAAGAACCTGGATGCGATTATCGACCATCCGCAGTTTACCTTCCGGACCGGGTCGATCACCGACCCTGTGCTGATGGCAGAAATGGTGCAGGGCGTTGACACAATTTATCACATGGCGGCAGCCGTCGGGGTGAAACTGGTCGCAGATAACCCGGTGCGGACGATTGAGACCAATATTTATCCGACCGAAGTGCTGCTGCGGCACGCAGTGCAGGGGGGACAGAAATTTTTCCTGGCTTCCACCAGCGAGGTTTACGGCAAAAACCCCAAAGAACGCTGGACCGAAGAAGACGATCTGCAGTTCGGACCGACGACGCGTCCCCGCTGGGCTTATGGAGCCTCGAAGGCCATCGACGAATTTCTGGCACTGGCTTATCACCAGAAATACGGGCTGGATGTGCGGATCGGTCGCTTTTTCAACGTGGTGGGCCCCCGACAGGTGGGACAATACGGCATGGTGATTCCCCGTTTCATCGATCAGGCTCTGGACGGTGGTCCGGTAGTCGTATTTGATGATGGTTCCCAGATCCGCTGCTTTGGACACGTTTCAGAAATCGTGGACTGTGTGATCGATCTGACCAACCTGGATTCTGCCTCCGGGCAGGTTTATAACGTCGGCGGTGATGAACCGGTTTCAATCAAAGGACTGGCCGAAGCAATTATCGCTAAGGTCAACCCGGACGTTAAAGTCGATTACCTGCCTTATAACAAGGCCTATAATGAAGACTTCGAAGATGTCCAGCGCCGGATTCCCGACCTGGGGCGGCTGGAGCAGACACTGGGACGCAAACCAAGTGTGAAGCTGGATGCGATCCTGGATGACATCATCGCCTTCAAAAAACAGGCCCGCGGCCTGGCCTGAGCGTCAGGAATAACCGTTAAAACTGGAATCATCCGTAAAATTCGAGTGGGAAATCCGCTCTGAATTCGATCCCGGCTGCACGCTCTCATCTCGCCCGCGCTCCTGATCCGATGAGTAGTATGGCGAATATTGCAGTTATCCTGGCAACATGCGGTCCAATGGATGGGAGAGATGATGAACGGATTCCAGAAAAAGTTATTTGTATCAGCAGTTCTACTGGGGATTTGGGGAACAGGTCTTTCTGTCCAAAGCGCCCAGGCAGGCGGGGGACGGATGTTTCTCTCGTTTTGTGAACTGTGCCAGGAAACCAGCCGGGGAAAACAGGCCAAAGGCAGTACTTATCCCTGGCCCCTCTATTCTTACCATCAGTACCGGGGTAAGCATTGCAACAACGAATATCAGCCCGGGCTGTATCGACGTTATGAATATGCACGCTACCACGTAAAAAGCCCGCAGCCCTTCCCGGGACAGATCAATCCCTGATCTGAGGACAGAACGCTCAGGCAACTCGCATTTATTCTCAGTTATATCTCTCCTGCAGTGACGTTTGCAGATGGTTCCCACCATCTTGAACAGCACTCGCAGGAGATTGTTTTTTTACAGACAGACAGGGTGTGCGGGATTACGCTGAAAACCGTTCCCGGATTGTTGCTCCTGATGCGCGAGGCCGGTTACACTGTATAGATCAGTCTCCATTGATGGAATGGGGGCTGAACCTTGCTGGTAGCCCGCCTGATCTCATCCCGCTGGAGTGCTTATGTCTGTCCTGTTCCGGAATTGCTTTCGTCCCACCTGCCTGGTTCTGTTTGTCTGCCTGATTACATCGATGGTCTCCGCTGAGACAGCGACGCTGATCTTCAAAAACGGGAAGGTCATCACACTCGACTTCAAATCAAAGATCGCAGAAGCGATTGCCATACGCGACGGAAAAATCCTGGCGGTGGGCAGTAATGCTGAGATGAAGCCTTTTCAGGGGGAACAGACAAAGGTGGTCTCCCTGGACGGTAAGACTGTGATTCCGGGGTTGATTGAGTCGCACGTTCATGCTCTGCGGGCGGCCCGCGGAGAGTTGATTCAGCCGCATCAGGAACTGAATTCCGTTGCAGAGATTCAGGCCTGGATCCGGGAAAAAGTCAAAGAGGTGCCCCCGGGACGCTGGATCACCGTTCCCCGCACCGATATTACGCGGCTGAAAGAACGTCGACGTCCCACTCCGGCAGAACTGGATGCGGCTTGCAGTACGCATCCGGTTTATATGAATATCGCCCGTAAAAATGTGTTGAACACCCGCGGGTTTGAATTGATCGGCATTCGAAAAGAGGGAGATAAACTTGCGGGGGCAAGGGTTATCTTCGATGAAGCAGGGAAACCTTTAATGATGGAAGGGGGCGGCGGTGCGATCAGCAAGCTGATTCCGCGGGAAACCGTTCCCCCCGAAGCGACGCGGGAAGCCTTAAAGAAACTGCATGCGATTTATAATTCTGTCGGGATTACCAGCATCCTGGAGCGGGGCTCGCGCGTCGACGAGTATCGGGAATATGAGTTGTTGAAGGAGCAGAATGAGCTGACCGTGCGGATGACGATGACGATTCGCGAACAGCTGCGGAGCGCCGAGGCGGTGCGGGAGTTCACAAAGAAACTGGGCCTGATTACCGGAGATGGAGACGACTGGGTTCGTGTCGGCCCGCTGAAGATCTCCGTGGATGGCGGGATTCATTGGGGGAGTACCCGGCTTTCTGAACCCTATGGAGAAAAGCGAATCAAGTTTTATGTACTCGAAGATCCCGACTATCGGGGAGACCTGGCTTATTCGCGTGAGCTGATGGCGGAAATCTTTGAAGAGGGACAGAAACTGGGCTGGCAGATGTGTTGTCACGCGACCGGGGACGGGAGTGTGAATGAAATTCTCTCTGCTCTGGAAGAGGTAAATCAGCGGCTGCCCGTCAAGGGGCGTCGGTTCTGTATCACGCATGCCTACTTCCCCTCAGGCGAGTCAGTCAAGCGTTCGCGCAACCTCGGGGTCTGTTACGATACGCAGACCTACCTGTTCTATCGCGATGCCGATGCCATCAATCAGATCTATGGTCCGTCGTGGGTGAACCGTTTCATGGGGCTCAAAATGTTTGTGGATGCCGGCGTGCCGGTGGCGATCAACAGCGATCACATGAACGGCTTTGATCCGGATCATTCGATGAACGCCTTCAATCCGTTTCTGGCGTTGTATATCGCGGTCAGTCGTCGAGATATCTACGGGGACGTATATGGTCCCCAGCAGAAACTGAGCCGGGAAGAGGCCCTCCGCTGCATGACCAGCGATGCCGCCTACATCAGTTTTGAAGAGGATAAAAAGGGGACGCTGGAACCGGGCAAGCTGGCTGACCTGGTTGTGCTGGATCGGGACTATCTGACCTGTCCTGAGGAAGAGATCAAGCAGATCAAACCCCTGCTGACGGTTCTGGACGGAAAAGTCGTCTACGATGCAGCGCAAGATAGTGGAACCTGATTGGACAGGGAATGCTCTCTGAAACCGCTACAACGGGTATATTCGGTCTGAGATGTCCCGATGACAGGCCGTAAATCGGGCTGAATCTTCATTTTTCGGATCGAAAAAGCGTTACCCTTGGACATTAAAATTGTCATGAGATATGATGCGATCTCTATTTCAGGAGAGAGACCGTACGTATCGGAATTTGACTCATTTCAGGACTCTGACGGGGTAATTGATTTCTTATGTTGGATTTGCAGTTCATCTGCGAGAATCAGGAAGCGATTCTTGAGAATTGTCGTAATCGGGGAATTGAAGTCGATCTGGCACGGCTGACCGAACTGGATCAGCGTCGCCGGGAGCTGATTGTTCAAGGCGATCAGGTTCGTCAGGAACAGAAATCGGTCTCTTCCCAGATTCCGAAAGCCGCAGACAACGATGAGAAGCAGTCTCTGATTGCCAAGGGCAAAGAGCTCCGCGAGCAGGTTTCTGCCATCGATATCGAACTGCGGGAAGTCGAAACCGAACTGCGAACCGAACAGGCACGGGTACCCAACCTGGCCCACCCGGATGTCCCCATTGGTAAAGAGGATAAGGCGAACACCGTTGTGCGGTTGTGGGGTGAGAAGCCCGCCTTCGACTTTACTCCCCTGGATCACGTGGCCCTGGCTGAAAAACATGATCTGATCGATTTCGAAGCGGGTACGCGGGTGGCGGGACACGGCTTCTACTACCTGAAAAATGAAGCGGTTCTGCTGGAAATGGCCCTCTGCCAGTATGCCATGCAGAAGCTGGTGCAGGAAGGATTTATTCTGCACAGCACGCCGGACCTGGCGCGGAAAGAGATTCTGGAAGGGATTGGCTTTAATCCCCGCGGCGATGAAACCCAGATTTACTCTGTCGAAAACACCGACCTCAGCCTGGTTGCGACTGCAGAGATTACTCTGGGGGGATCGCAAAAAGATCAGATTCTGGATCGGGAAACGTTACCCCGCAAAGTCGCCGGGCTGTCACACTGTTTCCGTACTGAAGCGGGCGCACACGGTAAAGCGACACGTGGTATCTATCGCGTGCACCAGTTTACCAAGGTCGAAATGTTTGCTTTCACCGAGCCCACCAATGAAGCTTCTGACGAGATGCACGAAGAAATCGTGCGCATCGAGGAAGAGATCTTCCAGGGACTGGGCCTGCATTATCGCGTGGTCGATACCTGCACCGGAGACCTGGGAGCACCCGCTTATCGTAAATACGACCTGGAAGCCTGGATGCCCGGTCGCGGCGATGCCGGCGACTACGGCGAAGTGACTTCCGCCTCTAACTGTACCGACTACCAGTCTCGCCGACTCGGGACCCGCTGTAAATCCAGTGGCCAGAAAGGGACCGAATACGTTCACACGCTGAACGGGACCGCGGTTTCAATTGCCCGGGCGATTATCGCGGTACTGGAAAATAACCAACAGGCAGACGGCTCCATTCTGATTCCGGAAGTACTCCGTCCGTGGGTTGGAAAAGAGCGGATCGGTTAAATCTTCCACTTTGGAACAAACGCGGTCAGTTCAGAACTCGTAGTAAAGCAGGGTGACTTTGCAAACAGACAAGGTCTCCCTGCAGAGGGGCGGACCTGATTTAGATCCTGATTATTACTGGATTTAGACCGATTTCGGGTTTATTTGTCAGGAATACAGGGTAAGTTAGACCGAGTACATGATTCCATCCCCGGGCAGTATTGTCGTGCTGTCCGAACCGGTCTGGATCTGTACAGACCCGCCCCATCTGATCTCGGCGTGTGGTTAGCTGTTTGTTTCTATTCCCGTTTCAGATCCAGAGAATTTACGTGAACGATCAACCAGACAAAGATTTGCCTGAAGACAATACTCCCGACGCTTCCGAGCACGCTGCTGATCAGAATCAGGGCCCCGAGGATTCGGAAGAAACACCCGCCGGGGAGGCTGGTCAGACTGATGTGGAAGAAGGTCTGCCCGAATGGGAACCATTGACCCCGGAACTGGTCGAAGACGAAGCGATCCGGGGCGACTTCATGTTACGCTGGGCCGCGATTCTGCTCGCCTGTCTGTTTGCAGCGACCTATATCACCGATACCCAGACCCTGGTGCATGTCAAAACGGGACAATACTTGGCCAGCCACGGCTTCTGGCCACCCGCGAACGATGTCTTCTCCTATACGGCCACCGATCGTCCCTGGCACAACAACGGCTGGTTGTTTGATCTGTCACTCTCCGCCGTCTATGGCGTCCTGGGAGGGGCTGGTTTAACGCTCCTGAAAGTCCTGTTACTTGGAGTGACGTTTTACTTCATTGTCCGGCAGAGTGAGCGGGAGATTTCCACCTGGTGGGGCTCGATACTCGCGGTGCTGGCTCTGATTGCCTGTTTTCCACAACTCACGGTTACGCCCGAGATCATTACGATACTGGGCGTTGTGTTAACCCTGTATTTTCTATCGGCGTGGCAGAAGCAGAATTCTCCCCGCGCACTCTGGTCTCTGGTCCCGCTGTTTCTTGTCTGGGCTAATATGGATTCACGAGTGGTGCTGGGGATTGCACTGCTGTTGTTATATGCCCTGGGGGAAACCGTGGCAGCGATGCTGGATCGCTCAGTGCTCAACGATGATACCGATTACAAGGCCTTGTGGATGGTGCTGGGGGGTAGCCTTGTTGCGACGCTGTTGAATCCGACCGGCTGGCATTCTCTGTCGGCAGGGCTGAGTTATTACTCAGTCGATTATCCCATTATGCAGTCCATGTTCCAGGGACAGTTGCGACCGGAAGAACTGGGGTATTTCCCGATGACCTCTCCCCAGTTCTGGAGCTCGCTGAATCATTATGCCGTCGCAGCGTTTATTCTGATGCTGCTGACACTGGTGAGTTTCGTGTTGAATCAGTCGCGCATGAGCTGGGGGCAGTTGTTTGTCTTTGTGGGCTTCTGCGGATTCTCTGTCCTGGCCAGTCACGAACTGGTGGTCACAAGTGTGTTGTGTGCCATCTTTGCGAACCGTAACTTTCAGTTGTGGTATCGCGATAACTTCCGTCAGACTTACAGTGTCGAGACTTCGGAGCTGTTGTTTTCACGGGGCGGACGCGCTCTGACTGTGCTGACATTTTTCGCCCTGGCTTATCTGGTTGTCTGCGGACGTTTCCAGGGACAGGGAGTTACCCGGCACGCTATTGGTTTAGGGCTTAGCCCTTCACTCAGTCGGACGATTGACGGCTATCGTGCCGCCCTTGAAGAGTCTCTTGATGATCGTCCTTTCCATTTCGTGCTGGAGCAGGGCGACCTGTTGATCTGGCTGGATCAGAAATCCTTCGTCGATAATCGCCTGGCTCTGTTTACAGGAACCGGGGAATCCGACCTGATTGCCTTGCACGACACAACGCGCCGGGCGCTCCGCTCGGAGCGTAAGGAGCAGCAGGGAAGCGGTAAGCCTGAGATCTGGAAGGCCACTTTTAATCATTATCACGTGACCCACGTGTTGCCGCGACTCTCGGGAATGAACCCGGACTACCGCACCTTCTTCGATTTACTGACCACGCCGGACTGGCAATTGACCAGCCTTAATGCGGCAACAGCCGTCTTTTATCGCACTGACACCGAAAATGAAAAGACCGTCGAATTCCTGGCATCCCATAAGCTGAATTTCAAAGAGCTCGCATTTCAGCAACAGAAAGACTTTCCTGAAATTCGCAGTGACTGGGCACGTCCGCAGTCGATTTACAGTCGCTACCTGTTGCCTCAGACAGTCAGTCTGGAGAACGATGTGCAGACCGCACGTCATTATCTGGGACTCATGTCGCAGGCAGGTGGGAACCATGAATTAACCTCCAGCTTTGCGATTCTGGCGATTCAAAAGGCCAATCGTGGGTTGATCGAAAATCCAAACAGTGCAGAAGCCTACCGCATCCTGGGAAGTGCCTACAGTTATCTGGCACGACTGGAAGCACAACTGCTGATTCCCCCCGGCGCCAATGGTCAGCAACGACAGCAGGTCGGAATCGACCGCATGCGTTACTTCCAGATCCTGCATGCCTACCACCAGTCATTGATTATTGAACCCGACTTTGCCCCCACTCATATGCTGCTGTTTGAGATCTATTCCAATATGCGGAAAGTCGATCTCGCGCATCGGGAACTGAAAGCCTACCTGGAAATGGTAGAAGGTCAGGAACAGATGGACGACGAAGCCTTTGCCCGTCTGCGTGCCTACTCAGAACACGTTGAGAAACTGCAGGGGCAGATCAATCAGGTTTCTGAGGAACTGGCGCAGCTGGAAGAAAAAGGCGGCGATCGGCTGCAACTGGCGAGCCAGGCTTACCAGAATGGTTTTGTCCTGCTGGCACAACATTACCTGGATGACCCGGTCTATGTGAAGCAGAATCCCCTCGCTCAGAATCTGCAGGCGACGATTCTGATGGAAGTCGGTCAGTCTGAAGCAGCCGCGAATCAGGTATCGCAGTTACAGCGTGATGCACAGAATCAGCCACAGATTCCCTGGCGGGCACAAGCCGCATTCACCAGTCTGGGGAATGGAAACTACCGTGGATGCTTTGATCTCTGGCGACAGGAGATTCGAGAGCACGAAGAGGCCCGGATTGCAGGTGTGTTGCAGACACTGCCTCTGGTTCAGCCTCCCACCAACAGCTTCTGGCCCACTCAGCATGCGGTTTCGGTCATCAACTATCTGTATGGACTGGCCCAGCAGCAGACGCCGTTGAAGTTGAACATGGCCCGCTGTGAAATTGAAGCGGGTCAACCGGAGCAGGCCACGGCCCTGTTACAGGAGATCATTGATGACGCGCCGGACACGCCGTATCGACCCATGATCCGCTTTTACCTGTATCAACTGACGGGGACGTTGATTCCGGAACAACCGGAAGCACCGGCGGGGCAGACGGAGCCAGAGGAAGTTGAACTACCCCTCGTAGCTCCGAAACCCTGAGTCTGATTAAGCCGGCTTCAAGACTTTGATCGTGGTCCCTTTGACAAGGTCTGCGACCTGTTCGCGGTAGGTCAGCATGTGGGGAGCGGCGAGGTGTGCCTTGAGGGCATCAACGCTTTCCCATTTCTCCATGACGGTCACAATCTGGCTGCCGTTCTTCACCTGAACCGGGATGTCGGTATCTTCATCCACGGCCGGTCCGTATTCGATGCAACCATCTTCCGCGTGAACCAGGGGAACCAGGTTGTGGAAGGCTTCCAGGAAGGCGGCCTGTTTGCCTTCCGCGATTTCGATATCTGCGATCACAAAAATCATGTTACTGCTTTCTGGAGGGAGTTAGTTTTTTCGTAAGCGTTTTGCCAACTGGCTCAAACGTACGATGCGGCGGGAATGCAGGCCGCTGGCGATCTTGTCACCACCTGCAAACGCTTCTACATTGAAGCGATACACCGGACCGTCCTGATAGATGAGCCGTGCGGTGCACTGCACCTGCTTGCCTGGTGGAGTGGGAGCCAGATGCTCGATATCCACATGGGTGCCGACGCTCAAAAAGTCCGCTTCCAGCCAAGGCTCCAGAAATTGTAACGCAGCCTGCTCCAGAAACCAAATCAGCGACGGGGTGGAGAGTACGGAAATTTCTGTATCTCCACCGCCGAAGGTGATCGTCAATTCGGGAGTGACTTCAAAGGTGATTGACTTGCTCTCACCGATTTTGGGACGCTGCCCCTGCATGCTGCTGCCTGTCTTTCTCGATTCTCATTTTGGTTCAGCAGACTACTGCGAGATTTCAATCGGTATGTAATCTGAGATCCGATCATCACTGGTCGAAACACTGATATAAGAACGAATGATCTGTTTCGCCAGAGTCGATTTGACATCCGGGGTTACTGTCACAGGCAGGGTCACTTTGATCTTGGAGATACCATTGATTTTGGTAGGAATCTCCAGTGTTGCCTGTGAGGAACTGCTGGGATCCGTTTTGGCAGCAGAGGCATCAATCAGTTTCTGGGGACCTGTGACCTTGAGGATGTAAACATCAGGGCGTCCGACAGTCAGGATGTTGAGATTGATCGAGCCTTCCATTTTGACAGGGATACTCGGGAAGAGTGCTTCCAGGGTAATGGTGCCCTGGCTGTCCTTTAATCCTTCGTCGTAGGGAACCGTGAAGTAGGTATCCACGGCGGCATACAGCGTTTCGTAGGGTTTGCCCGGTTCGGGACGGGGAATATTGTTGAAGGATTTTCCGCGTCCGTAGAACGAACCTTTGTGGGCTTCGACCAGTTTCCCGTCCGCACCTTTCTTATACAGTCGGTGATCGATACGGCCACTGAAGCCCTTTGTTTTTTTGTCGTCGGAGGGGAAGGTCAGCCGCACCGTTGTGGTCTGGCTCTCACCGCTCTCCGGTCTCCACTCGGGAATGTCCAGTTTACGGAACGTACGGTAGTTGGCCATGATCGGAAAATGATCTTGGGGAACGACACGGGTCAGGCTGCCCAGGCTGGCGGACATGCTGCGTACCTGATTGGACGAGTTGGAGTAGGTAATCAGTTTCTCTGATTCTTTGCCGGAATCGACGGTCGACAGAGAGAGTTCGTCGGACGAGGCGCGGAAGCGTTGTGCTTCGATGAGCAGATCGTATTTGGATTCGTTCAACCAGTTACCACTGAAGGTACTCACGAGCACCTCGTGGATGCCTTCTTCTTTGGTTGAGACCGTCAGGGTGGCGTTAGAACGGTCTCCCCCCAGCTGCGAGGTCTGTTGAATCACACGGTAGCCGATCTCGTCTCCATCCGGATTGAATACGCTGACGAGCAGACGACCTGAGCTGTTGGCTTCAAAACCCAGCATGACGGTCAGACTGCTGTCCCGGCGGGTGACTGCAATCGGGTAGCGGTGGTAGGCACCTGCAGTAATGGTTTTCTGAGGAACGACAAAGGCTGCCTGGCGATCGGAGTCACGCAGGCCCAGTCCGGGCAGGCTGACTTCGGTTTCGAGGTCCGAGAGTTCGATCGGTTTATGTACTACATCCAGGAAGCTGAATTCCCGTTCGCCATGCTGAGTGACGGTGTAGTAAGCCAGGTAGGTTTTTCCACGCTCCATCAGGTGGCGTTTACGGGTACTGTAGAAAAATGATTTGCTGCTGTTGGAAAGGACCAGGGTGATCTGGTTCCCCAGTGCCTCTTCCTTACCAGGCAGGGCAATTGAGAACGGGATTTTTTCTTTGTCCTTTTTGACATCCAGAGTCACGACGGAACCGTCGGTATCCTGGATTTCAACTTTTTCCAGCTTCACGATGGCGGGAGTGTTCTTCAGTAACAGGCTTCCCTGGTCGGAAACTTCCCCGTCAATATTCAGGTCCAGGTCGACCCGCTTGTGAGCGGCGATGTTATTGGCCCGGTCGTACAGACGGTTGAATTTGGAATAATGATTGATACTGAATTCCGCAGACTGTTTCTTGGGATCCAGGGTCTCTTTCGCCAGTCGCAGGAATTCGGTATAGGCTTTGTCGATATCGATCAAACCCGCTCCCTGTTGAGCGTAAGTAAACCCGGACATCCGCTGTGCTGTATTTTCCAGTGCGATACGCATACTCAACGCAAGCGAAGTCAGGGAATAGCGACTGTCAGACGATTTCTTACGGATAGACTCAATTTTCTTCTGTTGTCGTTCCAACACCTCCGCATATTCTTTGTCAGCTTTAATCAGGGAGAGCATGGCTGCAGCGGCACCGGCGGCAATGGGAGACGACATACTGGTCCCGTTAAACATGCTGGAACCATCCGAGTTCAACGGTGTCGAAGACAGGGCTGAACCAGGGGCTACGACGTTAGGTCGCATTTCACCTGTGTAGGAAGGTCCTAACGAGGAAAAGTAAAGCAGACCGTGTTCCGGGGCTTTGACCCCTTCGGCCAGGCGGTAGTGTTCCATCAGAGTATTAGCCGACACATGGGCGCCGACAAAGACTGCAGGGCTGGAGCCTCCCAGCCCGTTAATCGTACGATAGCCGGGGCCATCATTCGAGGCGGATACAAAGAAGGTGGTTCCGAATTTCGCCGAGAGGTCCTGCAACAGGATGCTCAAGGGACGTTTCAGATAACCTTCATGACTACCCAGGGAAATGTTGACCACGTCGGGGACATACCCTTGTGGATTAAAGAAGGCCGAGATGATGCCCCGCAGGATTGCCTGGTCGGTACAACTGCGTCCCGAACAGACCTTGATTGCCATCAGTTCTGCTTTCGGGGCGGCTCCTTCGATCTGGAGTCCACTACCGGCAACAATACCGGCCACATGGGTTCCGTGTGACTGTTGATCGAAGGCCACGGTGATTTCGGTGATCTGCTTTTTGGAATCAGGACGGAATAACAGCGGATAGGCGATCCGTTTCGTACGTGACGGAAATTCCAGCATGCTCTGATAAGGGACTTTCAACCCGTCTTTCTGCATTTTACGGGCTGTGTTGAAATCGATAATTGCTGTTTTTGCTTCTTCACCAGTGAATTTGCCGTCCATGTCCACGTCGACGAACGCCAGTGCGTACTCTTTGGGAAGGTCATGAATCGTCGGATCCGGCTTACGGGCGACTGCGGGGGCTTCGGGATCTTTGGCTCGTTTTTCTGCTTCTGCCTTCTTTTCCTCTTCGATTTTTTTCAGGATCGGGTTAGGAATCATCCCGACCGCAACCAGAAGTTTGTCATCCTTGGTGCCGTTTCGGTTGATATCAACCCCTTCACGACCCAGGGTTGTCCAGAGGTCTCCCTGCTGAAAACCGAGTTTCTTTTCATCGATATAACCGAAGAAGACCGTTTCGTTTTCTTTGATCAGTTCCGGCAGGGCGACAAATTTCCGATCTTCAATTTCGATTTTGCCATCCAGTTGACGAACGCGGGTCAGGGGAGAACGACCTTCGCGGGTGGCATCATCCCAGAAGATCACGCGATCCTGAAAGACGGGGTGGCTTGTATCGATACCGGTATCAATGATCGCCACAATCGTACCCTCGCCCAGACCTTTACCGGCGACGCGTTTCCGCAGTGCGGGGACTTTGATGTCGTCCAGCGGGACGTAGAGGGAATCGAAGTCGGCTTCAGGGACATCCTGCAGTTCAGGAACTTTTGGCTGTTCCGGCGTTGGTTCCAGTACACCCTGAGGTGTGTTTTTGTGAGGCAGAATCTCTTCCATAACTCCTGAGGGGAGCTTCAGAGAATCAATAAACTTCTTGTCGTTCAATTTGCTCGGGGGGAGGTTGACCACCAGGAAGGGGATATCATTACCGATTCCCAGGTTTGGGTCGTAGACAATTTTTCCACCCGCTTTCTTGACCAGATCCGCGGTGCGTCGGACGTCGTTTACCCGCAGCAGCACGGTCAACTCCGGCGAGCAGTCGCAGAGTTCTTCTTTCAACTGGGCGTCAGCCGGGGCAGCAAACTGGTTGAAACCAGCGGCCATGATGGTCAGGATCAGGGTGTATTTCGACAATCGAGATAAATTGAAAAAGTTCATCCGTCCCTCAAGCTTTCGAGCATCAGGACACTAGGTCCTGTAAAATGATTATGTTTTGGAATTCAGCAGGCAGGTGGGTCGTGTCGAGTTATCGGGCTCCTGGATCACACTTAATTAAGCATGATCGTTAAGCTTTCTCTATAAGACCACACTTTAATATAGGTTACATTTTGTTGAAGTTATTCATATTCTCACATGATGAGAGGTGAATGTGAATACCACAGACCGAGGAAAATGTGATTTAATCATGACTCGCAAAGCACTTAGGGTTAAATTCTGAACTTTATTACCCTGCGGGGGCTTCCCTGAATTCAGATAAATTTGTCAAGAAATAATTGACAAATCGAATCGGGTAAAATACCTTTTATGCATGTTTCAGACTGCCCGCCACGCCCTGATGTTTCTCTGCTGTGCCATTGTTGCACTCGACATCGTATTGTTTCTGGGCGGACCTGCTCTTGTGCAGTCTGAAGGTGAGAATCAGGACTGGTTCTTCTCTGAATTTGAGTTTGAAGAAAACGAAGAATCCGGTGAAGAAGAACCGCTGATCCAGGATGTGGAACTGCTTGTCGAAGTTTCCCACTTGAGCTCACCCCTCTTTGATGTTGAATTTCATATCAACGAATCCGATCGAGACGAAACCCATGTTTCTCGGGGGCCGCCAGCGCTTAGCTGAGTTCATGCCTGTTTTTTCGATATTCTCCGTCGCGCTCATTAACGTTTCTCTTGTGTCCCACTGTTGAGTCTGCTGCGCGAATAATTCTATGTTGGTGCATGACCAGTCTGGTCGTTGTTCCCGGGATAGAGGATATCTTCAAGTTCACCCCGCCTGAGCTTCAATGATTCAGGTCCATCGATCATGGATTCTTTCAATGTCACAAAATCAATTCGATCAACCCAGGTTCAACCTCAAAAGCTATCTCAACGAATTTAATCCCTGGCACAATATTAAAATTATGCATACCAACGTCCCCAACGATATTCTGGCGGGGATCACGGTAGCTGTCATCGCGATGCCACTGGCACTCGCGTTCGGGGTTGCTTCCGGGCTGGGAGCGGAAGCCGGGATGTGGGCCGCAATCTGTGGTGGGATTCTGGTCGGTCTATTTGGTGGATCCAATACCGGCGTCAGTGGTCCTACAGGGCCCAAGGTTGTGCAGCTGGCTGCGATTATTGCGGCAACCAAAATGGCCAGTGGGGAGCCTGATATTGTCTTTGCGATGTCGATGGTCTTTCTCAGTGGGCTGATCTGTATCGTCCTGGCTCTGATGAAGATCGGGCGGTTTATTTATTACACTCCTTATTCGGTTGTCTCCGGATTCATGTGCGGGATCGGCGTGATCATCATCCTGCTTGAAATCCCACCCATGCTCGGATTTGCTACCCCCAATTCCGTGATGAGTGCCATCAAACAGATTCCGTATGACATCATGCACGAAAAGCCGCATGCCCTGATTGTGTCCCTGGCGACATTCGCGACGATTCTCATCTGGCCGCGACTGACTAAGAAACAGTGGTTGCCTGCCCCTTTGATGGGGCTGATCGTGGGAACCAGCCTTGCGCATCTGCTGCAGTTCAAGGATATCGAATATATCGCTTCGATGCCGGTAGGCGTGCCTCACCTTTACTGGCCGGACTTTTCGCGTTTTGGTGATATGATCGGCGGCGCGTTCGCTCTGGCCGGACTGTGCATTTTTGACTCGCTGCTGACCTGTCTGGTGGCAGATAATATGACCAACGAACGTCATAACAGTGACCGGGAAATCTTTGGTCAGGGAATTGCCAACATGGGCTGCGGGATTGTCGGGGGCGTGACCACTGCAACCGCCACCATGCGGACCGTGGCGAATATCAAGTGTGGCGGAAAGACCGGCCTGGCTTCGATCACGCATGGCCTGGTGCTGCTGGCACTCATGCTCGGGCTGGCTCCTTATGCAAGTTACATTCCGATGGCCTGTCTGGCAGGAATCCTGTTGAAAGTCGGTATGGATATCATTGACTACCGCGTGCTGCCGGTCCTGCATCGTATGCCGTTCATGGATTCAATCTGCTTCTGGGCGGTTTTAATTCTGACGATCTCGGTCGACCTGCTCGTGGCGATGGGGGTCGGTATTACCATTGCCTTTGTCCGGATTGTACAGGAACTGGGGCAGGCTTATGAACAGAATGTGGTCAATCTGAATGAAATCAGCCGGCCGTTGCCCGCTGATGTATCCATGCCGGAGGACCTCAAGGAAAAAGTTCTCAAACTGCGACTGGAAGGTCCGCTGTTCTTTGGAGTTTCTGATACAATCTACCGGACATCCTCAGCACTGGTCGATTATAAGTATCTGATCATCCGCATGGCCCGTGTGCCCATGGTGGATATGTCGGGGGCGTATCTCCTGGAAGATATCATCGACAAAGCGCATGACCAGGGGGCAACCGTGTTCTTTACCGGTTTACGCCCTCAGGTGGAGCGAACCTTGAACCGCTTGAAGGTCATCGAAAAGGTGTCTGAACAGAACTGTCTGGCGACCTTCAATGATGCCATTCTGCGGATTCAGGAACTGGAAAGCCGGCAGTCTGACACAGAAAATAAGGTTGAGTACGAAGACGTAAGCAGGGTTTAATGCGAATACTGGCAATCAATGCGTATCATGGTGGGAGTCATCGTGATTTCCTGCAGTATTGGGTCTCGCATAGTTGCCATGAATTCACTGTCCTGACATTACCTCCGCGGCATTGGAAGTGGAGAATGCAGCATGCTGCTTTAACCCTCGCTACCGAGGTTGAGCAGCGCTCTGCATCCGGCGCCCGCTGGGATGTGCTGTTTGTGACCGACATGTTCGATCTGACGACGTTTCTGGGGCTGGTCCGTAAAGAGATTATGGACTTGCCCCGCATCGTCTATTTTCATGAGAACCAGTGGACCTATCCGGTTCCTGAAAACGAAGTTCGTGATCTGACTTACGGATTTATCAATCTGAAATCCGCTATTTCCGCGGACGCACTCTGGTTCAATTCCGATTTTCATCGGCAAGAGTTTTTTCAGGGTTCGGCTGAGTTCCTGCAACGTATGCCGGACTATGCTTCGGTAGACGTGCTGAAACCACTGCAGCAAAAGTCGTCTGTGCGACCTCCGGGAATTCCATCTCTTGAAGGAATGCATCGGGAACAGAAGTCCAGGCCAATTCAGATTCTATGGGTGGCTCGCTGGGAATATGATAAGAATCCGGAGCAGTTCTGTGACGCGGTCACTCAACTGGATACACAGGGGGTTGATTTCCGACTGAGTGTGCTGGGCCAGTCCACCCCGGAAATCCCCGACTGCTTTCTGGAATTGAAATCACAATTTGCAGACCGGATAGATCATTGGGGCTTTCTCGAAAGTCGATCCGACTATCAGCGGGCCCTGCAGGCGTCGGATATTGTGATCTCAACCGCCTGGCATGAATTCTTCGGGATTTCGATCCTGGAAGCGGTCGAAGCCGGTTGTCTGCCGGTACTGCCGAACCGACTCTCATACCCTGAGATATTTGCTGAGGCTCCCGAATGTTTCTATGACGGATCAACTGAGGCACTGGTTGCGAAGGTCATGGAGTATTCACGACTACTGCAATCGGACCAGGTAACCACGGATGTGCGGGAGCGGCAGAAAAAAATCTGTCTCCGCTACCATTGGGAGTCCGTTGCCCACGCGCTGGATGAAAGTGTTGCCGAGTGCTGCCGCAGGCCTCGTCTCTGAATCACATCTGAAGTCATAACCGGTATAAACCCGCTTCAAAATTGTGCTGATATGTATAACTGGTACCCGTTCCAGAGGACTGTGACGGTTATAACAATCGGAGCCAGAATACCGGTTACGCGAGATGCATGAAATCTGGCTTGATGAGTAATTTGGGCCCTGTTTTATAGTACTGACAGAGAGTCATGCACTTGAATCAATCCAGCGTTTTTCGCTGTAAATTGAAAACTTTTTTATTGTGTTTGGGATACTGCTCTGGCAAAGTAATACCTGTCAGTGACCGCGTGTTTCTGATTTCATGACGGTCTCACCAACTTTGATTAAAGACTGTATGAAGCATCTGAGATCTACCCACTTTTGCCAAGCGATTATCATCATGCTTACAATTTCAAAAGACATCCTGCCACAGACTTTTCTGAGCTACATCGCCTTCCGGATTGCATTCATGGACACTCTGGAACGCATTGCTCTGGCAAAGCAGGTTGGAGACGATCCGTTCGAATCATTCGGATATCTAACTGAGGTCCCGTTTCTGAGAAGCGTGCCGCCACACGTGCAACTGGATCTGCTGTCAGTCACCTGGGCCAAGCATCTGGCCAGTGAAAACGTGGAAGGCGACCTCGTTGATGAAAGCGTTGTATACGCGGTCTGTGAAACGGCTGCCCGCATCATCGACGAACAACCTGACGAAGCACGTCGTTACCTTGAGGGGGGACCACTTGACGTGCATATCGCCATTGATCATTTCCTGTCATCGGAAGTTCGCAATCTGCACCTGAATCTGTCTAACGAAGGCGATTTTCTGCTGATCAGCCAGTTCCAGGATATGTCTCCTGAAGAGGCTCTGCCGATGAAAGAAGAATTTGGGATTCAGGAAGAAGAAATTGAACCCATGTTCGACGTGTTGATGCAATGGTACATGTCGGTTGACTTCATGCCCAACCTGGAAGGGTTGCTGCAGGAACGGGAAGTCGCCCGGGCGATCACAATCGTCGGTCTGAAACAGCAGCCACTGTGCTGAATCAGCACAGTCAGGCTTAGGCTGACGAGATGCAACGAGGGGGATCAGGAACGGTTGTTATCATCCGTTCCTGATTTTTTTTCGCGCCGTTCCTTGAAGACTTCCAGCCGCTTGCGGATTGTGGCTTCAAAGCCTCGCTCGACGGGGCGGTAGTATTCACGTTCCACGCCCAGGTAATCCTGGTCGACCCAGCCCTCTTCTGAAGCATGGGCATACTGGTAACCTTCGCCGTGTCCCAGTTGACTGGCCCCGCGGTAATGCGTGTCTTTCAAATGCACGGGGACTGGTAGCAGGGCCTTGTTTCGCACGTCGGAGAGTGCTTCATCAATGGCGACGTAGGAAGCATTCGATTTCGGCGCGGTGGCAATATAGGTCACCGCCTGTGCCAGCAGGATCCGACCTTCGGGCATGCCGATCTTCTCGACAGCGGCAAAAGCGGAATTCGCGATCAGGAGAGCCATCGGGTCTGCATTGCCTACGTCTTCTGAGGCAGCGATCACGATGCGGCGGGCCAGGAAACGCGGGTCTTCGCCCGCTTCAATCATACGGGCCAGCCAGTACAGGGCGGCGTCCGGATCACTGCCGCGCATGCTTTTAATCAAGGCGGAAGCGGAATCATAGTGAGCATCGCCATCCTGGTCATATTGAATCGCTTTTTTCTGAATCGATTCCTGAGCGACTTCCAGGTCGAACACTCGATCCTGACCGTAGAGGGAGAGGACCCCGATTTCCAGTGCGTTTAGAGAGCGTCGGGCATCTCCATCGCAGACTTCAATCAGAAAGTCGAGGGCCTCGGCTTCGACTTCAACGTTGTAGCGGGCCAGTCCCCGTTTTTCATCCTGCAAGGCCCGGTGCATCAGCGTGCGGATTTCGTCCGCCGTCAGTGCCTGGAATTCGAAGATCTGACTGCGACTGATGAGAGCCGAGACGAGCGAGAAAAACGGGTTCGAAGTTGTTGCACCGATCAGGGAGACTACCCCCGATTCCACATCTGGTAACAAGACGTCCTGCTGAACTTTGCTGAAGTGATGTAGCTCATCAATGAAGAGAATGGTCTGTTTGCCCCCCGAGGCCAGTTCATCGCGGGCCCGGTCCAGGGCGGCTCGGACTTCTTTGATTCCAGCAGAGGCGGCATTCAGTGCTTCAAAGCGGCGGTTGGATTGACGGGCAATCAATTCTGCCAGAGAGGTTTTACCGGTGCCGGGGGAGCCGAAGAAGATGAGCGAGCCAATCCGGTCGGCGGCGAGGATGCGTCGCAGAAGTTTTCCCTCGCCCAGAAAATGCTGCTGTCCGACAAACTCTACCAGAGAGCGCGGACGCATGCGGGCTGCCAGCGGTTTCGCCTTTTCGAGGTGCTGCGATTCCTGCTGATCGAACAAGCCCATGTAAAAAACCTCCGCCAAGTGATTCGTTCGCGGGTGTTATTAGAACCCGTGATTGCAAAGTGGGAACCTGATAACTCGGGTTGTGTGAGCCGGATATACCGGATTTACACGCGGCCGAATCTCGTGGGTTCCCCTAGAAATATTTGTAGGGTCAACTCACGATTTTGAATCAACATGACAGAGGCTTGTTTCTCTGTTTCGAATAGTCTCATTTTAACCGGCAACCCTTCGTAAAACAAGGAGCCGATTTTAGAAATAATATTCTGCAAAAACAACTACTTAGCCTTCGTGCTTATTGGACGGACCTTTGGGTTTCTGTTTCTGTTGAAAGAGAAATTCCACGAGGTCCCGCAGATCATCTTTACTGAGCTGCTTGACAATTTCTTCGGGCATTGCCGATTTCCCGGTCGCCCGTTCGTCGATTTCGTCCTTGGGAACACGAATCACGGTTCCTTTGGCATCCATAACCTCCAGGGTATCATCGGATTCATTGCGAATGATACCAACGACCACCTTACCGTCCAGCAAAGCCAGCACGGCGGTTTCGAATCCTTTCGCGATCGCTTTGTTCGGTGCGACGATTGCTTCGAGCAGATAACGGCGGTCTTTATCACGGCCGATTCCCGATAGATCGGGGCCGACTTCGCCGCCGTTATTGCGGATTTGATGACAGCGCCGACAGGAAGTGTCGCTACGACCAAAAAAGATTTCACGTCCCCGGGCAGCATTACCACCAGACAGCGATTCGAGGTAGTTTGCTAGCGCATCTCCTTCGGGACGCTGAGCTTCAAACTGATCACGAAGTTGATCGAGTTCGGGAGATTTCTTCAGAGCGGCCGCCTTGAGCAGATCCAGTTGAATTTCCGCGGAAACCTCCTGCTTGACCAGTCGCTGCATCCAGTTGGTCAGGATGGTAGTCGCTTCCGGGATCTGCATCTCAGCCAGGGTCTCGATGGCGCCCTGTTTTTCTGAGGTTTGTCCCGATTCAATGGCCTGTTCCAGGGGCTGCAGGGCGGCCTCTGGTTCGTGGCGGGCCAGTACATTGCGACCTGCGACCCTCAATGCGGCATGCTTGTCCCGAATTGCGGATTTAGCGATCTCTGAAATGCCCGGGTAGCCGAGTTTATCCAGCGCCTTGAGCGATGCGACGCGCACATCAACAGGACGTTTCGAATCTTCCACCATTTTAGCCAGCATGGGGGCGGCTTCCTTGATGCCATATTTCGCTGCCAGTCCGGTGCCTGCTTCCTTGATCTTCTCCGAGCTGCTGAACAGGTCGGGGACGATGGGGCCAACGATTTCCGCCAGTTCGACCGGTTGCCGGTTTTCGATGGGCTGCCAGCGTCCGAGAACCCGATCGAGGGGCTCCGGTTCGTTCCACTGGCTCAATTCCTGAATCGCTTCCAGGCGGAGCGTTTCAGGGACATTTTTATCGGCGGCGATCTTTGCCACCAGGGCGGCGTTTTCTGCACCTCCCAGTCGGAAGTTCGCATTCATCACCCGACGGAGCAGGGGATCAGCCATGTCCGGACTCAGGGAAACAGCTGCGAGGTCTGGTACCGCTGCTGGAATCGGAGCATCGTTAATCGCCCGGGCTGCTTCGAGCACGATCTGGGGATCGGAATCCTGCAGGAACAGACCAACTTCCTTACGCTGCAGGCGACGCAGAGCGACAACCGCAGCCAGGCGAACTGCCGCGGATTCATTGTTAGCCGCGGCAATCAACTGGTCGGCAGCCCCGATACGGGACAGTGCCAGAATCGCAGAATGACGCAGCATCGGGTCGGCATTGTTATTCTGTTTGAGCAAGTCGAACAATGCGGGAACCGCCGCCTGTGACTTAAAGTACCCCAAGGCAACTGCAGCGAAGTATTGTACGCGGGCATTCGAATCTTTGAGCAGTTCAATCAGGGTCGGAGTTGCAGAAGTAAATCCGGCTTCCCCGATCACTTTGGCAGTCTGAGCTCTGACTTCGCTGTCCTGATCGTTGAGCAGACTTTGAATGCCGGCGACTGCAGAACTTGTCTGACGCCCCAGCTGTCCGATGCCCCAGATGGCATGCAGGCGGGCAAACAAATCTTTCCCATTCAGGGCGACCTTCTGTAGAGAATCCAGGGCACTCCGATTAACGAGGGCGAACTGGGCTTCCATGCGAATTCGCTGATCCGGATGCGCGAGCAGACCGACCAGTTCCTCAGTGGAACGTTCTGAAAAGCCTTCTTTCATCAGTTCTGCAGAGTGAACTTCTTTCGCTTCCCCTGCATGTTTGGTATCAGTGAACTGGTAGATGCGGCCTTTGCCCAGTCCGTTCCAGCCGTTGACCCAGTCAGAGACATACATGCTGCCGTCGTAGCCAAAGTCGACGTCGGTCGCGAGGATCTGCCAGATGAATTCGTGAGAGTCGGTCAGTTCAAAGGAAGCTCCCTTCGGTTTAACGGCAAACGAACGGATACCGCTGCGTGAGGGCGTACCCCGGAAGTCGGCCAGGAAGAAGTGACCTTTATAACGATCAGAGAGACCCACGCCCGGGTAGTGGACCAGTCCGGAAGGACCATCAGACAAATTTACGATCGGGGGAACCATGTAAGCCGGCTGACCTTCGTGGGCGGGATGCCAGATCTTTTCACGGTTGAAAGGGCCACGGTCGGACAGGTACTGGTAGTACATCCGCCAGCCGGTATCTCCCCCTTCGACAACATAGACCCAGCGGGCCTTGTCGCCGCTGTCTGAGTTGTTGTCGCCTGTGAACAGGTTGCCGTAATCGTCAAACGCCAGTTCCTGTGGGTTACGCAGACCGTAGGCGAATTCTTCGAGCTCGGTGCCGTCCAGGTTACAGCGGAAGACGGCTCCCGTGTCAGGGCGAAACAGATGTTTGCCTTCTTTGGTTTTGATATTGTATCCCCGGTCGCCGATGCTGAAGTAGAGCCGACCGTCGGGACCGAGCTTCAGTCCGTGCAGGTCGTGTCCGCGGAAGGCGACTCTAACCCCGTAACCGCTGCTCAATTTTTCCCGCAGGGTGGCTTTCCCCTCACCGGCCGTGTCTTTGAGACGCCAGACATGGGGAATGCAGGTGTAATAGACGTATCCACCACGGGCCAGTACGCCGGCCCCGGTGCCGTCTTCAATGTTATTGAAGCCATCCGCGAAGACGCTGGCATGGTCGGCTTTGCCGTCGTGATCCCGATCCTCGACCAGGCGGATCCGATCGTGTTCGAGCGTGTAGTCTTTGACGTTTTCCTTGAGATGTTTCTTGAAGTAAGCGACGCGGTCGGCCACGGTTTCTGCGGCGAGGTCATCATGCAACCAGTCCATATGACTCCGGTTGTCTTCCACACCCTTAGACTGCCGGTAGGTTTCTGCTACGTAAAAACGTCCCTGTTCATCAATGCAGAAGGCGACCGGATTGGCCATCAGCGGTTCCGCAGCAAACAGGCTGACATGCATTCCTTCAGGAACGCGAAAGCCCGAAATTGCCTGTTCCCCTTCCTGCGATGCTTCGGCGATCGCAGGAGTATAAGGTGTCTCGCTGAAAGCTTTGTGAGGGTTCAAAAAGGGAATCAGACTGACCGAACAGGCCAGCAGGAGACGCAAACGAAACGGGAGTTGCAGACAGTGGGCAGGAAACAAAGTAACACTCCTTGGGGTGAGCGGCGGGATGCTGTGGATGAAATTTGTATGAATTCAGGTCGGAAAATCACTACTATCTTAACCGCCTGTAGAAGCGGTTCACAGACTGAGTTTCTCCTATATTGTCTGATCAATACAGATTTGAACCCGAATCGGAATTTTTCCAGAGCTGTGAGAGTACAGTTCATTCTCAACTGGTTTGCAGGGTAGAATCTCAGTAACATGAACTAAATACAATACAGTGTCACTGAGAGGCAAGCCGTTCATTAAGTTTGCTTATAAAAGAGAGTGTCATTCGTCTAGAGTGTGCGCAACGCACTAGAATCAGGTTAATCCATGAAAAATGTTGTCAGCCTCATCCTGGGAGGGGGCAAAGGAACTCGTCTGTTTCCACTTACACAGCTCCGTTCCAAACCCGCTGTTCCCCTGGCCGGCAAGTATCGCTTGATCGATATTCCGATCTCAAACTGTATCAATAGTGAACTGAATCGTATCTATCTGCTCACGCAGTTTAACTCGGTCAGTCTGCACCGTCACATCCGACAGACATATAAATTTGATTCCTTCGGCGGCGGTTTTGTCGAAATTCTGGCAGCCCAGCAGACGATGGAAGGAACCGACTGGTACCAGGGAACAGCAGATGCAGTCCGTAAGAACATCCGCTGTATTGAACAGTCCGACATCGATTACGTGCTGATTCTCTCCGGCGATCAGTTGTATCGCATGGACTATTCGGAAATGTTGACCAATCATATCGAGTCTAAGGCCGACGTTTCGATCGCGACGGTGCCACTCTCCAGCGAACAGGCCTCGGCGTTTGGGATCATGCGGGTTGATGACACAGGCCGCGTGAAAGGCTTCCTGGAAAAACCGCAGACCGAAGAAGACCTGTCCATGGTGCGGACGCCTCCCGAGTGGATCGATCAGCAGGGCATTGAAAGCCGTGGCCGGGACTGCCTGGCCAGCATGGGCATTTATCTGTTCAATCGCGATCTGCTCGTTGATCTGTTGAAGGCGACCGACTACGAAGATTTCGGTAAGGAAATCTTTCCGATGTCCATCCGGACTCACAAAGTGCACGCGCACCTGTTCGATGGTTACTGGGAAGATATCGGAACGATCCGTTCTTTCTACGAAGCAAACCTGGCTCTGGCCCATCCACAGCCCCCCTTTGACTTCGTGGTGGAGAAGGCGCCGATCTACTCGCGTCCCCGCTTCCTGCCTCCGACGCGCTGCGAAGGAACACAGATCACCCGCAGCCTGATCGCCGATGGTTGTGAGATTGATGAAGGCTCTGTGATTGAAAACAGCGTGATTGGCCTGCGGTGCCGGATTGGTAAAAACGTGACCATTCGCAACTCGGTCATCATGGGGGCCGACTTCTACCAGGACCAGTGCAAGGAGCTGGATCAGGACGACCGTCCGCCGATCGGCATTGGCGATGGTGCCTTTATTGACGGCGCGATTGTCGACAAGAATTGCCGCGTTGGTAAAGGCGCCCGCATTGAACTCAACGGTCATACCGAGACCGACTTTGACCAGAGCGATGTGATGATTCGCGACGGCATTATTGTCGTACCGAAGGGCACAGTTTTAGAGGAGGGGTGGAAGCTGTAAAGCCACCACTGTGAAAACAGAAAATCAAAAAGCAGTCCTCAGGGGCTGCTTTTTTTACGCCTGGGTTGATTTTGTGTTCATGCGATCATATGGTGGGCGAGTGTGGATTTAAGGTTAAATTTCACTCGCTTTGGGCTATCTGTTGAATCGAGGTCGATCAGATGAGAGTGCTTTGTGTTTTTGTGGTTTTGTTTCTGCTATCGTCTCAGGTTCAAGCACAACCACCTGTTAAACAGTATGAGATGGGTTTTGAGACAGTTGAAGTCTTTGAATATATCAAGTCGCTTCGTGAAACGAATCAGCCGATTCCAATTTTTCCGTCACGCACCAGTAATGCTTTGATTGTGAAGACCGTTGCGGACAAAACACGAGCCTCGATGGCAGGGCTTCAGGAAAATGATCTGATTCACATTGTCAACGGGAGCCACCTGCGTGCTCCCCGTGCGGGAGATAAGAAACTCAGTCGGATCACCAGTCAGGATGAGTTGAAACTGGGAGTGATCCGACGGGAGGAAAATCGCTGGAATCGAATCTCCATTGTGCTACCTGCGATCTCAGATGAGATGGCACTCAGACTGAAATTGCGAAAAACTCCAGGTCTCGATTCCGAGCTGTTGCCTGTGGTCAAAGTCAGGCATCGGGAATCTCCGGCTACGATATTTGCTCCGGATAATTTCCAGCTCTACTTTACGGAAACGAATTCACGCCCCGCTCAACTCCATCTGAGAATGGCTCAATTACTTCCAGGTAAGACAGTCGGCGGAACATTCATCATCGCGACCGAACAAGGTGAAACTGCTTTCGAGACCGAGGGTAGCTTTGACAGAGATCACAAACCGAGTATTTTTCGACGATCGAAAAGTCCGGAGTGGGAGCCGATTCAGGTAGAACTGCAACTGTTGTTGTCTGAAGAGGGTCAGCGGAAAATCAAAGAGGAATTCCGGGTTGCAGA
Organism: Gimesia chilikensis; assembly: GCF_008329715.1. Taxonomy (GTDB): domain Bacteria; phylum Planctomycetota; class Planctomycetia; order Planctomycetales; family Planctomycetaceae; genus Gimesia; species Gimesia chilikensis. The sequence goes on from NZ_VTSR01000018.1 coordinate 199,588, forward strand.
AGAAGCGTATGAGCGCGAATTCAAAGAGTTTAAATTCGATGAAAAGCGGACCGACAAAGCATACCAGGAACGGAATAAAGAGCGATTAAAACAGATTGCCGCGATGGAACGGATCAATGCCGAGCTGATGCGAGTCGAACAAAACCATCAGCGTCTCCTGCGTCGTCAGGAACAGTTGGCAAATCCAGCGAATATCTCAGGCCGAAATTCGAGGCAACTGACAGATCAATCGCGAAAGGCGATTCGAGCTCTTTACATGGGGCTCACGCCAGAGCAGCAGGAGATCGTCAGAAAATCGGTTGTATCTCACAGAACTCCTGCATTTCTCAATGAAGCCGGCCTGTTGCAACTGGAAGAAACCGGATTCGCTGAGTGGGAAATCAAATTGAAAAGAGCCAGTCAAGGCTGGAAATGGTATGACGCGCCTGTGAATCCGCAGCAGTTGAAACTGCTGCGGGATATCATCTCCTCTGACAGGGTGACTGTCCATCATGAGAGTCATCCTCAGCAAAAATTCATAGTCACTCCTGAACAGAAAGAACAGATGAAAGCAGTGTTGACCGTCTTCGAAGCCGAGGGGGGCAAGGTGGAAGACTAGTCATGCGAGGCTGTTCCATAATGTACTATTCAGATCTAATTCAGGATTTGTGAAACGCTTTTAGCAGATCCGCGTGCCGGACATTGACGGCGTACCAGCAGGATCCCGAATCTGCTGCGGGGAAATCCTGCCAGGCGACAATGAAGTGGAAACTGGTCCGACTCCCTTTTTTCAGGTCAGGCAGTGTCAGCGAGATCCCTTTTTCGTCGTGTCCCAGCGGGCAGAATTCATATTTCTGCTCTTCCGGCAGACGAGCATTGAGGCACTCTTCATCTTCAGTGCCGATCATGAGCTGGGTCTGTGCATTCTCCCAGGACATCGCAAACAGATGCTGGCCCCCTTCATAAGAGCAGGAGTCGTACTTGTGGCCCCGCAGTCGGCACTCGAATATCAGGTCTTCTGCCGGTTCTTGACAGTTAATTTGCAGCAGAATTCCCAGGCAGTTGTCTAGCGACATCCCAGCCGGCAACCGGGGGGAGAGCGGCACCTGATCAAGCTGCACCTGCACCCCTGGTGTGACGCCAAAGACGAAGAAATTGATTTCCCCCAGTGAGGTGTCGATGATGAGATTGTGCATGTCAGGAAGTGAAGGAATGTGGCGTTAGTCTTTTTTTTGAGGAATTCCAGAAATTGATGAAATGTAACCGATTCATTGGAGAGATGATTTTCAACTGGAGGCAGTGATTTTTCTGATTATGATAAACTGTAAGACCTGGTTTGAATGACGGCGGTAATCAGATAGTAGTAAATTCTGTCTGGGAAACAAATCGAATGCATTTTTATGAACAGCACTACAAGCGATATTGTTTGCGAGAATATATTGGAATGTGGCATCCGAATATTCCCAAAGCTGTTATTTACTGGATTTTGATTAAGTTCAATTTAAAGCGACTGAATAGAAATCCGTTTCCCGTCTTTCGCTCTGTTCGAACTAATCAAATTGAGTTGAATCAGGTACCTGAAAAATATCGTGCTGCAATTTCTGAAGAACTGAACCTGTTATTCAGGTATGACTTTGTGGATCCCCTTCTGTCTGGTGTCATCTCTGGTTCCAGTTTAAAAGAACTAAGACAAACGGGAGTCTGTTTGCTTTCACGTCATAAGAATGGAAATTCAGCAGTATCTGTCATTATTGATTATCATGACGGTCGTGTAACACGGCGGCCTAATTTTATTTTTACATTTATTTCAGACCCTCCTGGTGATATCACAACCAGTAACGGTCGATTTATGTGTTATTCAGATCCGGGAGGTGAAAATGAATACTATCCCAAAGTTCCTTTTGAAAAACTGGTGCATATTCACAATCAGAGAATTCTGAGTTCGAACAGAGACTTTTTACCAATCAATGACAATGAAGATCTCGTGCGATTGACAGACGGTAGATTGGTGAAAAGTATCGATGAGTTAATCAGTCGTGGGATTCTGAAGTATAAATATTCTGAATAGTTCCTGCTCCTGTATTTAGAGAACCATCATGAACGTTGACTCTCATCTGGTTCGTCTGGTGCATGACATTCTGTTTCGTGAGTGGGACCCGCTGGGTGTGAATGCAGATGAAGCCGCCTTCAGTGAGTATTCCCGGTACGATGTTGTGCTTCTCCAACTACTCAAGAGAGGGGCGGATGAACGGCGTGTTGCAGAGCATCTGCTGCGAATTCAGGAACAATCGCTGGGGATCAGTCCGCCTGATCCTGAGAGGGACAAGGTGATCGCCTCGCGACTGCTGGCCGCCTATGAGATTGCCCAGCGTCCCATTCGACCGGCCCGCTCCGCAGTAGAGTTACTGGAACGTTATCAGGCGGGAGAACGTGTTTTCAATGGCAGCCGGATTGAGACCGACGAAAGTGGAATATTGGCGGGTTCTATTCTGAATGGTCTGGTGCTCCGCAACGCTTATGTGAAGCTCTCATATCAGCGGGCGTCACTGCGAGGTGCCGATTTCTGGGACTCGGAGCTAAAGGGCTCTGACTTCTCTTATGCTGATTTACGCGGTGCCAGGTTTGTCGGAAGCGTGCTGAGCGACACTTCTTTTCAAGGAGCCCGGCTGGAGGGAGCAGAGTTCAACAATGCCTGTTATCAGCTGCGCATGTTGAAAACAGGTGAGTTCCCAGACAGTTGATGAACCGCGATGATCGGATACTTCAAGCAAATTCAGCGTGGATGTATTCCCCGATTGGCTGGAATCCCAGTCTGGTGTAGGCCCGGATGGCGGGGGTGTTGTCGTTGTTGACGAACAGGGTGAGTCGTTTGCCCCGGGCGAACCAGTGTCTGCAGGTGGCGCTGACGGTCTGTTTGGCGTAGCCTTTTCCCTGGTGGGCGGGATGTGTCATTACGCCGCCTACCTGGGCGTAGTGTCGGGATAGCCCGTGGACATTGGCTTTGGCGATGATCTCACCTGCCTGTTTCAGTAGCCATTCATACTCGGGGACAATGCGCGCCCGTTCGTTTTCTGGCACTTCTCTGTCGGCGGGTTGCTCATCCATGATGTTTCCCAGGCGAATGATGCCGTCAATATCGCCTGACGTCCCCTGGACTTCTGCTCCTGTAGAACAGTCATGGAAATTCTCCTGCTCCAGCAGGTACAGGGTCTGCTCCCGAACTTTGATGGGGGTGATACCATGCTGCTGGAGACGGTCGAGGGTCGGGAGTGCATGCCGCTGGAAGGCGACGACATATTTCACAGGCCGGTTCTGTTTCACGAACTCATCGACAAAGGCATCGATGACAGCGGTGCTCTCAGCGTGCAGTGTGATGTCGTCCCAGAGGCCGAAGTAGACGCCCAGTCCCGTCAGCACATCATTTTCGAAATAGCCCAGGTAAGTGTTGAACTCGAAAGGATTGTCAGAGAATTCAAAGCTGCCGATCACGAACATGTTTTCGAGTTCGTGCTGGTAAGCATAGTCCAGAATGAGCTGTTGATCTGAGGCGGTTAGTTCACGAAGCATGGATTGTCGGTTCCGGAAGTTGAGCTGTCGAAAGTAGTTCGCGACTAATCGTACAAGACAAAAAAACGCCCGACAAGGTTCACACCTCATCGGACGTTTTACGGGTTGCCTGCAGTGTCATGTATTACTTACTCCTAGAAGCTGGCTGCGGGCAGCTGAGTCATCTGAACGGTTGCCTGGAGGGGCTCGCCTTCGATGGATTCCAGCAGTTCCATTTCCAGTACACCACCTGACTGAGCGATGACCTGGCCGAACACTTCGTTGTCGGTGATGACAACACCGTTACACTTGGTGATGACCATACCGGGTTGCAGGCCGATAGCAGCGGCTGGCGAATTGTCTGCGACAGATTCCACGCCAATCCCTTTGCCGGGCAGCATCATTCCTTTCAGACCGAGGAACCAGCGAACGTCTTCCACAACCACTCCGTTGGGAGCGACATAGTCACAAGTTGGATACACGTAGTTGCAGTACTGGTAGTTGCCGGGCACGCAGTTTCGCAGTGGTGTGCAGTAGTTGTACCACCACCAGGAGAAGCGAGGACGATGGTTGTGCCAGTGATGGTTTCCGTGGTGGTGACCATTGTGGTGACCATGATGTTTACCAGCGTGCTTTCCGCCATGCTGTCCATGTCCCTTACCCGGTTTGTTAAGAATCGGTTTGCCGGGGAACGGTTTACTGGGACGAGGACGAGGTTTGATGTTATCGAAAGGTTTCTTGCCAGATGGGCCATTGCCGAATCCGGGATCGATGGGTTTGGGGAATGGCTTGGGCTTCAGTGTGTTCTTGCCATTGAAGGGCTTCTGGTTGGGGCGTGTAAAGCCACTGCCCGGTTTCTTATGATTGAAACCAGAATGCACTTTCTTCATGGGCTGAATCTGTTTCATGTTGGAATGCGGCTTGAAGTGCGTATTTTTCGAATGCACGTTAGAAAACTTGTTGTGGTTGATTTGTTTGTTGGAAAAATTGTGATTGAATTTGGGAGTCGACTTCATGCTCGGCGAGTTGAACTTTTTCTTGAACGAAGATGACTGGAAGTTTCTTTTTGAACCAGAGAAGTTACCGCGGGATTTGCCAAAGTTACCACCTGAGCGTCCTCTACCACCGGCATAAGTTTCTATTGCCATTGTTCCGGTGACCATCGCCACAATAACCAAACTGAGTGTGAAGCGTTTCATTGTCCTGTTCCCCTTATTTCGTATCAGATTCCACGATTGTGTTTGTTTTGTTTAACAGGTCCCATGCCTGTCTGACTTACTCAGCGTGAAGTAGGAAAAACTGTTACAGGAAAAAAGAGAAAAGTTCTAACTTGTTAAATAACAGTTGTTTAGTGGGTTGTCTGGCACGTGGAAATGTGACATATGCAGGTTTTTTGATGAGCAGGTTGCAATCAATTGATGGTCCGCGGATACTGGAATGGTTCGCCTCTGAACAGGGGGAACGTCTTATTTCGACTGACTTATTAATCTGAATATTTAATGGACAGGAATCCGGATGATGAAGAAGTGCTTGCGTTCAATTGCGGTAGCTGTGGTCTGTTGTCTGACAGTGCCGGTGATGGCGGCGGAGAAGTTCGAACCGGTGCGGATGGGCAGCGGTATCATGACTTTTGATACGGTGCCCGGCTGGGGGTTCGACGAACAGGGCCGTTCCGTTCTGGGACCTACCCATGGCGGCGTGGTTGTCGATAAAGAGGGAAATATCTACACGAGTGCCAAAATCGGCGTGTTCGTCTTCTCGCCGGATGGGAAAGTAGTGCGTCGTTTTCTGGGAGATGAGTACTCTAACATTCACGATATCGAAATCCGGGATGAGCCCGAAGGGGAATTCATTTACGGTGCCCGCAACGTGGCCGGGGAAGGGATCAAGTTTCACGCCGAGACGGGAGACATCGTTCTCAAACTGCCGTTCCCGAAAGAGTCCGGACTGAACCTCAAGAAGTTTGCCCCGACTGCGATTACCGTCGCCCCCGATGGAGACATTATTCTTTCAGACGGTTACGCCAGTAATTACATCTTCAAGTTCGACAAGGATGGCAAATACAAATCCCACTTCGGTAAGAAGGGGAACGGCTTGAAGGAATTCAACACTGCACACGGGATGACGCTGGATACGCGATACAATCCACCTCGCCTGTTGATCTGCGACCGGAACCATCAGCCCAAGGGCCGCCTGGTGCATTACGATCTGGACGGGAACTACATCGAAGAAGTAGTCACCGGACTGGGCATGCCGACTTCAGTCGCAATCCAGGGAGATTACGTATCGGTTCCCGACCTGCACGGACGCCTGGTTATTCTGGATAAGACCAACACCATCATCGCAGTACTGGGTAATAACGAAGATCCGAAAACACACCGCAACTTCAACGTCCCCCAGGATCAGTGGCGCGAGGGCATCTTCAGCGGCACTCACGGTTCCTACTGGGACAAAGAGGGCAACCTTTACGTGCAGGACTGGAACGTTTCCGGGCGACTGATGAAGCTGGTGCGGGTGAAGTAACGGGGAAGAGCTGATCCTGCCTCAACAGGAGTCTGTCGATGAATGGGATTCCGGAGGAGTTTCGTATTGCTGGTGATACTAAAGATGTTCCCAGTGATGTGGACGCCTCCGCGGATCCGGACATCCCCCTGCGAAAGCGGTATGTCATCCTCTTGTTACTGCTGGCGGTCCTGTTTGTGGGTGTGCCTGCGGGATTGCTGGCGGCTCTGTTTCTGTTGTCTCCCGAGAAATTTTCACAAGCGCCACGCTACTATGAAGTGAACGACCCGGGAAGTGACTTTAAGCACTATACCGGTTTCGACTGGCCGGGGTCGGCCCGGGTTATCTCTGCGGGTGAAGTGAGGCTCGAATTCCTGGGGGATGGTGAATACTACCTGGTCTTCGATACCGATGCGGAGACCATTTCACAGTGGTTAAAGCAACCTACCCCGTGGGGAGAAACTGAGTGGCGTCAGGGACCGGTGCCAGCTGAGATTCCCCGGTTTTTCAACTTTGGTGTCTCGGGGATGAGTGCTCCCACTCTGGGAACTGACGCCGCGGGCCCGATCGAAGCGTCGCAGATAGAACGCCTGCTGGATACTGCAGAGGTTCGCTACGCCGCACGACAGCGGGCAAAGAACTCCTGGAATAATGGAGAGTTCCTGCTGCTGGACCCTGTGCAGAATCGGGTCTGGTATTCCCGCTGGGATTTATGAAGTCTCACTTTAGCTGAGCGGGGGAATCGTTCAGTCCACCTGGGAGGCCCAGTAGACTCCAGAGGCGACCAGTGATTTCGGACCATCCTGGGCTTCCGGGTGAGGACTGTAACAGATCACACGGCCGGCACCGAATTTGGAACGGATGATGGCATGAGTGCCTACCATCGCTCCGGCGGGAGCGCCGTTGCGGGCCACTTCTGTTTCGAAACTCGCCAGAACTTCGTACCCCGGCAGGTGCTGCTGGTTGTCGGGGACCAGCAGTGGCCCGTTCTGGTAGCGTACTTTGTAACTTTTCGGACCGCGGGCGAGGACCTGTTGTCCGGCGGGTGTCAGACCGATTTCAACGGTTTCAGCGCCACGGGCCCAGTGCTGACGATCCCAGACGCGGGCGTTGATTACTCCCAGCGACCATTTGTAATGCGATGAGGCGAGGTAAGCCCCGGCGCAGATCCCCACATAACCACCGCCGTTCTGGACAAACTGGCGGACCGCTTTGCGACCTTCTGGTGCCAGTGCTTTCGATTGCTTACTGCCACTGCCGCCGGGCATGATGAGAACGTCGAAGTCTTTGAGTATGCCGTTACGAATCTCGGCAGGACGGACGACCTGATACTTAAAACCATTGGCCGGCGTGAGGAACTGTTTCAGATTACGCGGGCCGTTTGATTCCTTGTCCGGATAGTCAAACACGGCAACACGAACCAGTTTCGTTTCAGCTGTCTGTTCTTCTGCCTGAACTGTGAGTGGCAGGCAGGCCAGACACAGGATGAAGAATTTCGCACAACGGAATATAATAGGAGAACGCATGGAAGCTATCCTTGGTTTCGTCAGGTGTTTCAGGGGATCACGATTGTTTTCTTGACCGGAGCGAACCGGGGAGGCGGAGGAGCAGGCAGGTCGATCGCGGCCTGTTTCATTTCCTGCAGTTCCTGTTGCATCGCCTGCATGGCAAGTGCCGCCATCTTCTGATGGAAGCGGGTGACGGCCCCTTGTGAATAACCGTGTTGTCTGCGACTGTTCTGAAAAACTTGCGTGAGCTTGAGGATTTTATCTTCTGTTTTCCAGAGGTCTTCCCAGATACCGGGGAGGGCCTGTGTGTCGATGCCGTCACCCTCGGCTGATTTACTCCAGGCACGCAGGGAAATCGCGATCTCTCCCAACTCGGCTCCTTTGCGATCTTCCAGCGGGTCCGCGACCTGTTCCATATCGACCCAACAGGGGACGGCCAGGGAAAAACTGGGATTACCCAGAATGGTCCACATGGTTGTCAGGCCGGGGTTTTCTCCGGGTTTGACGCCATGAAAGACGGCGGCAGACACGGTGGTGGATCGGCTGATGGTGTTTGCGGTCTGGATGATTTCGGGCAGCTTGCCTTTGGTACCGTTGACGGTGCCGGGGTGAGGAGTGCCTTGCTGGTTGGACAGGTCGCGCGTCAGGTTGCGGAGCAGGTAGTCTACGGTGATGCCAGCTCCCCGCTGTTGTTCGAGTCGGGAACACGCTTGGGAATAGCGTTCGGCGGAATAAATCTTCCCCAGATGACGCTGCTCGGGAAGGGCCGGCAGTCCCTGGGCGGTGGTGGCGAAGTTAGAACGTACGATGTAGCCGTTGGGGGCTGTCTGGGGATCGTTGTCGTCAAACATCGTGTAGCTGTCGGGACCGGTTTCGAAGAGAGCAGCGCCTCCCCGGGCATCGATGACACCAAAGTTGGCAACAGTGCGACGGCCCGTTTTGTTGGTTTCGTCGAGCAGTCTGCGGAAGTCCTCGACTGTTTCACAGGTTTCCAGGGCATGTTTGATGAAACGTCCATTGCCCATGCCGGATTTTTTACCGGGAGTGCCGAGGTCTTTGCTCAACGAGTTTTCCAGACAGAAGCCGGCTTCGTTGACGCCCATGAATGCTGATTTTCGGCTGCCTGCATTGACCACGGCGATGGCGCGGAGCGGACCCTCTTTGAACAGGACCACTTCATTATGGATGTTTGAGGTGTCCCGGTTTTTCCAGAGCAGTGGTCGGCCGTCAGCGGTCGCTTTGCCACTGATAACAGCGGTCGTGCAGGCGTGGGAGGAAGCAGACCATGGTACCGTAATCAGAACCAGTAGCAGTAGCATCCGCAGCAATGAAGTCACGTTTCGAGCCATGTCGTGTCAGACCTTCTATGAAGAACCAGAAGTCTCTTAAAGATGATTCCGTCCAGAATCTAAATTCTGAGGACATTTTGGGTTCCGGTTTTGAGAACCTCAAGTCAGCAGAGGTGCCTGCACGAAACCTGCATCAAATCTTCATATTGTGCAATGTCATTCCCAACAGGAAAACAAAAAATTTAGATTCGGAGAGGAAAAGGAAAGATATTCTGTCAGGTATGATGCAGATGTCTTATGCTGGAGGCAGGAAAACAGCTGTGTTCGCTGTCGTTACGATGTTGCATCCGCAAAGGGGACTCTGATGCAGGAAATGCGATATACCGAGAAAGAGATTATGCCACTTATCGCAGAGCATCTGGTGGATATGTACGGACTGGATGATGATGAGGCACCTGACCCGATTCAAGATCTTGATCTCAGAATTGATCTGTATTTTAAAGCAGTCAAAGTCTGGGACGACATTGATTTCACCGATTTCAGATTTCGTTTTGAACGAGTCTTTCAGATTAAATGTGCCCCTGAGGTGTGGGAACAACTATTTGGTGTCGGCTCACATTATCGAACTGAGGCCGAATGGGTTGAGCAGGTAGGACAGTATCTGACATTCAGGAAACTGGTCGATTTTATTGCAGAACGTACAACCTATATCTCATTTCAACCTGTGCAAGTGATCGATCGTGAGTGTGGTCCCGCGGGTGCTTTTTACGGGATCACTGAGTTGTCGAACCTGATTGTTCCAGCTGCCTGTCAGATCACACCTTCGACCAGAATCATTGACGCCTTTCGAGGAGAGACTCTGGATCAATTCTGGAGTGAACTTTGCTGGCGTAACAGGCAGATGATTCCCGACATTTCCAGAAAATGGGATTCCCTGTTCCTGTCGGGATGTCTGCTGGCTGTACTGGGATTTCTAATTGGTATCCCGCTTTCAATTGTCACAGCCAACATTCTTTATCTTTTAGCGCCGTGCGTTTCGCTCTATGCGTTCTGGAAGTTGTATTGCCTGTACCATCACCATTCCGATCCCTTACCGCCGGAATTACAGACGTTTCGCGATCTGGCACTCTTGATTGCCGGTCGCAATTGCGACGCGGTGCGTGCAGTTCAGGCAGATTCGCAGTGTGAAGGTGAAGGGGCGTCCTGATGAATCAGCACCGCTATTCCGAAACGCAGATCCTGTGTGGCATGCGGGAGTTGTGGGAACGGCACCAGACGCAGTGGTTTTTTCTGTCCCGTTATACGCCCTTCCGGCCCGATGATCGGATTGATGTGCATCTGCAATCCGGAATACCAAGGTGGGCCGGGGAAGAGATCGATTTTAGTGACTTAGTCGACTTATACAAAAGTCTGCAATCCTGCTTTCGATTTGAATGTACGCGCCAGGGATGGTCCGATTATTTCAGGCTCGATGTCTGCCGGGATGATTTCGAGGCGTGGGAGCGGTTGCATGCCGCCGACTTTACTTATCGTCGGGTCGCACAGTTCATCGCGGCGCGTGCGACGGCGATTTCTTTAGAGCCGGTCAATGTCATCGGGCAGGAGTGCGGACCTGCGGGCGTGTTTTACGGAATCCAGGAACTGGTAGGCGAGGTTAAAAAGTGTCCTCGAGATTTTGGACCGGGTACCCGGATTCGAGATGTGCTGACGGGGAACGCGTTCGCTTTATTCTGGTTGAAAGTGCGCTGGATCACCGCACAACGTGCACCGGATCTGTCACATTTCGATCGCAGGCTGGGGAGACAAGTGCTTTGCTTTATGCTGACCTATGTGTCGTTTCTGGGAGCAATTCTGTTCTCGTTACAGGTCGATCCGTCCTGCTACTTTTTTAGTGCTTTCGCTTTGATTCCTCTGACAGGCCTGGTCGGATGGCTGATGGAGCGACGATCGAATCCTCTTCCACCCGAATTACAGACATTTCGTGATCTGGCGGTGTGGATGGCAGGGCTGGACGACAAGCAATTGCTGGTAGAAGGAGTGAGAAAATGAATCAGTCTGCTGTCTGTCGTATCCTGCTGTTGATGTCTGGACTGGCTGTGATCTCCAGCAGTAGCGGAGAGCGCCTGGCGAGGGCATCCGTAACACAGTCACCAGATCCATATTGGAGACAAACCCTCTTTCGAGGAGATGAACCGCTACATAATATTCCAGAAGTGATCTCCCGCAGGTGTGAAGGGGAACTGATCTGGGTGAAGGTTCGCAATTCGGGAAATACAGTTCTGCGCTATACCTCAGTGGGGCGCAGTGGAATTCAACTGTTTCAGGAAACCGATCTGTCAGGGCGCTGGCAGGCGGCCAATTGGGACTGGTGTGGTATGGGGAAAAAGTCCGTTCTATTAAAACCGGGAGAAACGGTAGAGCTGAAAGTGGATTTCTGGGAACAGGGAATTCGGGAACGAATGCTGGGGCATTTCAGAGATGAGGATTATCTGCATTCAGCGATGATCGTTCTGGCGACTGAGAGTGGGGGATTTGACTAATGTATCATCAATCAGTTCAGTGGAATGCAATCAGGTGCCTCCTGTTGCTGCTGTTTTCATTCAGTCCCATTTCGAACGTTCCAGCAGAGGACAAGCGGGTTCGCTTAACGATTCCGCCTGATCAACTGCCGGATCCAGCCTGGCGGAGGACTCAATTTGAAGAGATGGTGCCTTTGAAAAATCGTCCTGTCATTATTTCCCGCAAGCAGGTTAAAGTTGAGGTCTTCGTCGTTGTGAGGAATACTGGGGAATCGACCTTAATCTATCACTCAGCAGGACCGGAATACATCCAGTCATATCAGGAAGTTTTTCGGCGAGGACTCTGGCGAAAAGCAAACTGGGACTGGTGTGGTTTAGGAAAAAAAGACTTTTCTCTCTTACCTGGAGCATCGGTGACATTAAAAGTCCGATTCGAAGATGATGAGAGAGGCGAACGGATACTGGGGGCATTTCGTGAGGCAGGGACAAATCGAGAGGGACTAATCGTACTGGCAACCAAAGGACTGATCTGGTAATTCCCTTTTAGAAAGACTGGCTGCATGGCAAGTGAAGTAGAAATCGAGGACGTGACCAAAGTTGAAGCGGCTCTGGAAGCGTTGACAGCGGGTAAGCTGCAGCAGGGGGAGCGGCTGCTTCAGGAAGTAGTCGCCAATACGCCGGAGACCTATGAAAATGAAGAGGCAGACGGGGAAGGGGTGGCGATTAAGTTCTGGAGCATGAATGAGTTCATGCATTACGTGAGCTGGATGCAGGACCACGGAATGGAGCGGGCGGTGAAGTGGATCGGGAATGCCTATCCGCGGGCGTATTACTACCTGGGGTTCCTGTGTGTGAAACAGCAGCAGTATACCCAGGCGGTAGAATATCTCGACAAGGGCCGCAGCCTGGAGCCGGAGAATCCGAAGTTTCTGTTCGAGAAGGCCCAGGCGCTGATTCACCTGGGGAATAAAGAGGGGGCTTTGGCACTATATGATCAGGTGGTGGAGACTGGACCGCATGTCAGTCAGGCCGAACTGGCAATGGCACGTCGCGGTCGGGGATTCGTATTGATTGAAATGGGGAAACTGGATGATGCGGAAGCTGCCTTTCATGCTTCGCTGGAACTGGACCCCGAAAGCGAAATCGCACTCAGCGAGTTGAAGTATATCGCGCACCTGCGTCAGGGAGGACCGATGGTGGAAGACTTTGAATCGGTCGAGACGACGGGTCCCGATCTGTCGAGCTGTGCCATCTGTGGAAAGGACTATGAGCAGGGAGTGATGATTACCGTAGAAGGCCGGCCACTGACGATCTGCAAACGCTGTGAACGCAGGCTGACAAAGAAGTGGTGGCAGTTCTGGAAGTGAGGAAGGACAGGGTTCTAACTGTCGATGTCGTCATTTGTGAGATATTTCACGTCCAAGAGAGCAGTCTTCCGATCCTCGAACTCAAGTCTTGTCTCAGCGAAACCGCGGCGTAGAATGCGTGTGACGCTTCTGGACGACTGCTGGTGATGCCAGTGGGAGAAATTTCTGTTTTATAAAAAGGGATCTGAGATGGGCTATGAGATCAGTGGTCAGGTGGGACTGGTAACCGGTGCGAATCGGGGGATTGGGAAATCGATTCTGGAAGCATTACTGAAAGCTGGTGCGTCGAAAGTCTATGCTGCGGTGCGTGATCCGGCTTCGGTTTCCGGGTTGACCGAGGAATATGGGGATAAGGTGGTTCCCCTGGAACTGGATCTGACAAAGCCGGACACGATTAAGACTGCAGCCCAGACTGCCAGTGATGTCTCGCTGGTCGTGAATAATGCGGGGGTGTTGAAAACGGCTTCCGCTCTGTCTGAGGATGCACTGGAATCGCTTGAATTCGAAATGAATGCCAACGTTTACGGTTTGATCCGTGTGGCACAGGCTTTCGCTCCGGTGCTGAAAGCTAACGGGGGCGGCGCGCTCGTGCAGCTGAATTCGGTAGCCTCCATAAAAACATTTCCTGATTTCACGACTTACTGTGCCTCCAAGGCTGCTGCGTATGCGGTCACACAGGGTTTGAAAGATCAGTTGAAGGAGCAGGGGACCCTGGTCGTCAGCGTGCATCCGGGACCGATCGCCACGGATATGGGACATACTGCCGGCTTTGATGAAATCGCCGAGCCTCCGGAGCTGGTGGCCGATGGGGTGGTTGCTGCTTTACAAGCTGGTGAGTTTCATGTCTTTCCTGATTCGCTGGCGAAAGACATGGGGGCTGCTTACGAGGGATTTGCGAAAAACGTGGTTGAACCTGCGATGTCAGAAGGTTAAACCTGACTCTCGAAAATTCAGTCCACCCGGCCGGGCTGGCGGTTGTTTTTGCCTTTGCGTTTTGTGCCGGAGTCGCCGAGGTCTTCGCGGGCCTGTTCTCCCAGGGCGGTGAGGCGTTTGACGACTTCAGGATGCTGATCAGCGACGTTTTTGCTTTCGCTGATGTCGTCTGCCAGGTTGTAGAGGGCCAGGCCGGTTTTCTTCTGAATGTAGGGGCCGGGTGTACCGCCGGAGCCGGGTTTGTCTTTCAGACTGCGGTAAGGATGCGGGAAGTGCAGTTTCCATTTGCCGCTGCGAACCGCATTCAGGTGATCGCCCCAGTAGAAATAGAGCACCTCGTGGGGGGATTTAGCTCCCTGTTCCCCACTCATGAGGGGCCAGATGTTTTTGCCGTCGATGATGCGGTCTTGAGGCACCTTGCCGCCGGAGAGGTAGGCGATGGTGGGCAGAAGATCGATGGTCATCGCCATTTCGTGACAGACAGTGCCAGCCGGAATCTGTCCGGGCCAGGCCATGATACAGGGTTCGCGTTGGCCCCCATCCCAGGCGGTGCCTTTACCTTCCCGCAGGGGGAGTGCCGAGCCGGCGTGGTCGCCATAGGAGAGCCAGGGACCGTTATCGGAGGTGAAGATCACCAGCGTGTTTTCAGCAATGCCGTTTTCTTTGAGTGCCTGACGGATCTGACCGACGGACCAGTCGATTTCCATGATCACGTCGCCATACAGGCCCTGCTCTGATTTGCCCTTGAACTTGTCGCTGACATACAGGGGGACATGCGGCATGGACTGCGGGACGTAGAGAAAGAAGGGCTGGTCATGGTGTTTGTTGATAAACGAGACGGCACGTTCCGTGTACCAGGTCGTGAGTTGAGCCTGTTCTTTGCCGGTGACTTTGGGATTGATGACGGTTTCATTTTCGATCAGTGGCAGATCGGGAAACCGTTTTCCCGCTGTCGGGTGGAACGGCCACATATCGTTTGAGTAGGGGAGCCCGAAGTACTCGTCGAAGCCGTGGCGGGTTGGCAGGAATTGGGGCAGATGTCCCAGGTGCCATTTACCGTAGATCGCGGTGGCGTAGCCCTGTGGCTTGACGACTTCCGCGATTGTGGTTTCTTCTGAGTTGATGCCGATCTTGGACTGTGGTCCCAGTGCACCGCGGATGCCGACGCGATTGGGATAACATCCCGTGAGCAGGGCGACCCGTGAGGCGGAACAGACGGCCTGGGCAGCGTAGAAGTCGGTAAAGCGAACTCCCTCCTGGGCCATCTGGTCGAGATTGGGCGTTTTAATGTTCGGAGAGCCGAAGACGCCGACATCCTGGTAGCCCTGGTCGTCGGTGAAGATGATCACAAAGTTCGGATGCTGGCGGGCCGGCCGCGCCTGTGCTTTTGCGGGCGCCAGGCTCAGTAATGTGATCAGGCAGAGCAGCAGAGCCCAGCCGGTATTTGAGAGTTTCGTTCGCAGTAAAGAAAATCCCCAGTTCAAACCGGCCATGAGCGCGCCTTTCTGTCTAATCTGATCTATTTACTGGCGGGTACGATTCTTTCTGACTCAGGAGGTGTGTTCACCCCGGAAGTGAGCATCCTGCACGGGGACGAGCTGTTCGAGGCAGGCGAGTAAGACGCCGGCAGGAGAACCAATCGCATCGATGTGTGCGACGATTTCTTCTGGATAACAGCTGAGAACCTGTGCTGATTCTTCACGATAGACTTCGAAGCGACGACGGATGACACTTTCGTTGGCATCGTCGGCCCGGTTCTCGCGGATCGCGCGGTGCCGGATGCGGTGGATCATCTCTTCTTCGTCACTACAGGTTAAGTGGAGCACCTTGAGCACATGGATGTGTTGTTCCAAGATTTTCGCCTGTTCCACATTTCGGGGAATGCCGTCCAGAATGAGGATGTCTTTACGAGGCTTGTACATGGAGAGGGTTGCCCGGGCATCGAGTCCCTGTTTCCAGATGCGGATACTGAGTTCATCAGGAACCAGTTCGCCGCGCGAACTGTATTTATAAATTTCCTGACCTTCGGGAGACTCGATATCGATCGAGCGAAAGACGTCTCCACTGGAGAGATGGAAAAAGCCCGGGATCTGACCTAAAATTCTCCCCTGAGTTCCTTTACCAACTCCAGGAGCACCAAACAACAGGACGGCTTTTCGACGGTCCGTTGCCATAGTTATGCCTCTCTCTCTCAAGGCCGTAGAAGGTCGCTGCGATCACGGCGGGTAGTGCATCAAGTTTTAAAAACAATTCTGTTAATTACAATAGCGTGTTCCAACAGAATTCTCACCCCTGACGGGGATTTTATAACGAAGGTAAATAAAAACACTCCGAAAAACCAGAACGATTTTTCGGAGTGTTGATTTGTACGAGAATTGATCTTTAGCGAGAGATCAACGCCACGACCTGACCAACGTCAACCGGCAGGCTGACATCTTCTGAACCAGGAGCTGTGACAACGGTTGCTGCCAGCTCTTTTTTGTCCAGAGACAACCAGGCACATCCGGGGCGACCGGATTCAACCAGTTCGCCGTAGAGTTTCTTCAGGTTGGGACGGTTGCGGACGGTAATGACATCACCTGGTTTGACCCAGATAGAAGGCTTGTTAACCGTCTGGCCATTCAGCTGGAAGTGTGAGTGAACGATACCCTGACGCGCCTGCGGACGAGTCTGAGCAAATCCAGCCCGACAGACAACATTGTCGAGACGACGCTCACAGAGGATCAGCAGAGCTTCCCCGGTGTTGCCTTTGGTCCGTTTGGCTTTGTCGAAGTACCGACGCAGCTGACGTTCACGCAGACCGTAGTAGAATTTGATCTTCTGCTTTTCGATTAATGCGAGACCGTAGTTTGAGGGCTTCCGCCGACGCTGTGACATTCCCGGCGGCATGTTCCGCTGGTCCAGTGCACGTGTTGCACCTGCGTCTTCGAAAACCAAAGCTCCTAAACGGCGGTTAACCCGTCCTTTTGGTCCTGTGTAACGACCCATTCAGTCTTTCTCCCACATTAATCATCAGCTGCCGCTTGGTTCCAGTAACACACGGCAAAGAAATATTATTAGGGTTTGATCGAAATAAACTATTCCTGTATAACAGCTTAGCGGCTGAGTATCAGGTAAATCAAACCAGATAGAGCAGTTGAAATTGTGGGAAACAGCACGTAGTCGCGCGTACCACAACCTGCAAAGCGGTCCGTTGTTATCGCAAATTCTCAGGGAATCGTCAACCAACTGGGGAGACGGATCACAAATTCTGAGAAAATATCAGAAACAGTCCCCCTGAGTCGAATTATTCGGCTGAGGTTACAGGATCGGTGTCTGTGTTAGTGTACACCTTCTTCTGGCTGAAGACCTGGGGAAAAGAGACAGACGACCGGAACAGGGCGGCGGGATTTTCTGATTCAATCGCGATGCGAGGCAGGTCCCAGGGATCATGCTCACCCAGGGACGAGTAACCGCCGTAATAGCTGAATCCCCAGCGATAACCGGATTCCTCCAGGCAGTTACGCGTGAGATGGTCAAACGAGTTTTGGGCACCCACGGGATAACTGAACGCTGAGATCGACTGATTGAGTTCGATTTCGATGCGGTGCTTGCAGTGTTGAACTTCGAATTTCTGAGTTTCTTCCGGATGATTAGCCAGGATGGGATGATTGACGGTATGACCGCCGATATCCATGCCCGCTTCACTCATTTCGCGGATCATGTCCCAGTCCATCCAGACCCGATCTGCGGTTTCTGCGGGGCAGCGACCGGTGCCGGTCGCGTCTGCGAGGGCAGTCATAAAGTCTTCTGTCTGTTCCCCGGACAGCCCCTTGTAGATCTGTAAGAGTAATTTAATCGTCTGGCTTAGCTGAGCAGGTTCCAGAGAGAGTTCCTGCTCATTCCAGGGAGCCAGTTTCAAAGTACTCTGTGACGAACTACGTACCATCCAGGAAATTTCGTCCCACCAGGCGATCTTGCGCTCGTCCAGAAAGCCGGTGGTCAGGAAAAACGTGGCCGGTGAATTGTAGGCGCGGAGCAGGGGAAAGGCCCATTCGTAATTATCGAGGTATCCATCATCGAATGTGATGAGGACGTATCGTCCCCGCGGGCTTTTCCAGATATGGTCCAGATCTTGAATGCGGATCAGATCGAAATTCAGAGTCAGAAATCGCAACTGTTGTTCAAAATCTTCTGCAGATGCACTCCAGAGATCGTGGTCGAACAGTGAGTTCTGCTTGTCTCCGATTCGATGGTAATTCAGAACAACCAGACCATTCCAGACGGGCGTATTCCGCGCGAGCAGATTCATTCCCGTCCAGTCGAGCGCTCTGGCCAGCAGTTCTTTTTTACTCATACCCCATATCCTTTCCATCACAGTTGCCTCTCCAGCAACGGTCTCAGTTAGCGACACGTTCAATCAATTGTGGTGACATGTGCAGGTAACGACCTGCTTTGCGTTTTGATTCGATGTCGCTGTAAACCAGTGCAACCTGTTCGGCGGGCAGTCCGATACCTTCTGCCACTTCGGCTGCGGAATAACCATGGTTTAAGCCATACAGGCAGCAGTCCAGTTTGTCGTAAGAGACGGCAAAGAAAAATTCTTCCTGGGACTGTTCCAGAGAGTAGGTGTCGGTAGTCGGAGGACGCATCTGGATCAGTTCCGGAACATTCAAGTAAGCTGCCAGCTGATAGACCTGCGTCTTGTAAAGGTGCGCGATCGGTTTCAGGTCTGCAGCACCATCACCATTTTTGACGAAGAAGCCCTGGTCGTATTCGAGGCGATTCGGAGTACCCGGCACTGCGTAGTTCAGACGGTCTGCGTGATAGTATTCCATCATTTTTCGACAGCGCTGTTTGAAGTTCGTTGCTGCGACAATGGTCTGATAGGCCGAGAGGGGAAGTCGTTTCTTGATCAGTTCCCCGTCCGGAGTCTGCACGACTACGGAAAAGACACGGTAGCCCCCTTCCCGGAGCAGGTTGGGCAGCACGATTTTGGATTTCCAGTGAGGTTCGTATTCCGGGATGACCTTTTTGATGGCAGCATCACGGCGTTCGTAACAGCCCGCTCCCTGCAGCATGGGGGAGATGTTTTCGACGAGTGACTCGACATGGTAATGATCGGCGAGTAACTGGCCGTAGATCAGGCTTTCGTCTTTTGTGTCGTGTTCGGGCATCATGATCCCCAGCACCCGGTCAGAACCGAAGGCGTGGACACAAAGTGCAGTCACAACGCTGCTGTCGATCCCTCCGGAGAGACCCAGAACGGCGCCTTTTTTACGCATATCTTTGCGGACGGTCTCCTGCATCCAGCGAACGATGCGTTCGGTTTCTGCAGCACAATCGAGATCTAACAAAGCAGGACTGAAAGTACGGGTGGAAGTTGTGGTCGACATTTATGGTTCTCCTGTTGCCCACTGAGAACGATTCAGCAGGCGTTGGTAATAAGTATGTATTGTGTATGAAATCGCTTTGTGGATCGCCGTATCAGGGCAGAGCCAGCTGTTTTTTATCGACTTTGCCGTTGGGTGATTTCGGAAGCTCATCACGGAATTCCACTTTCTGTGGAACCATGAAATCTTCCAGGTGCTTGCGACAGTAGGAAAGGACCTCTTTTTCGGTCAGTTCCTCTCCGGGCATCAGAGTCACGATGGCACGGATCGACTGTCCCAGGACCGGATCGGGATCACCCACGATGGCGGCTTCCGAAATTGCCGGATGGGCAAACAGTACATTTTCCACTTCCTTGGGGCTGACTTTTTCACCGCGACTTTTAATGATGTCGTCTCGTCGGCCTACGAAGTACAGGTAGCCTTCGCGGTCCATGCGGAACAGATCGCCGGTATACAGGAACATTTCTCCCGGCAGTTCTCCCACTTTCAGACGCTCGGCAGTACGTTCGGGGGCTTCCCAGTAACCTTTCATGACATTGGCACCACGCACGACCAGTTCGCCGACATGTTCGGGGGGCAGGCGATGGCCTTCGTCGTCGACGATGAAGACTTCCGTGTCCGGCATGGCGATACCCACCGAACCGGTTCTGGTATCGACCTGATCGAGGGGCAGGTACGAAACCCGCTTGCATTCGGTCAGACCATACATCGAGAAGATCTGCAGGTGAGGCAGCCGTTTGCGGAATGTCAGGATATGCTCTGTGGGCAGCGCGGCACCGGTGTTGGTGATATAACGCAGCTGCGAGAAGTCATACTTGGAGAGATCCATTTTCAGCAGAATGGCAGACATCGTCGGGACCAGCGGAAATCCGGTCACTTTTTCATCAATGATCTTCTGCAGAACTGCATGTGGATAGGTAAACGATTTTTCAAGAACCAGTGTCGCACCGACGCGGAAAACCATCAGTAGCTGATAGAGACCATAGTCGAACGACAGCGGGAGTACGTTGAGGATGATGTCTTCAGGGACATTCATCAGGTAGGTGGTAATGGAGCGGGCGGCTGAAGTCATGTTTAAATGCGTCAGCATGACCCCTTTGGGATTTCCCGTTGAGCCTGAGGTGTAGACCAGGGCCGCCAGATCGATACTGATCGTCTGGATGTGTGGCGGGGTATTCTGGTCCGCGAAATCAGACTGCAGTTGATCCCACTCTTCGAAGCGGGGCATCTGTAGATCGGTCTGCTCCGGATGTCCGGTGGCAGGACCCACGGTCACCACGGTTTTCAGGTGGGGCAGCAGATCGGAATGTTCGAGGATCGAGGTCCGTTTCTTTCCCGGGATGATCAGTACGCTGGACCGACAGTTGTTGAGCACGTAGGTCAGCTTATCGATTTTCGTAGTGGGATTGACCATTACGAACACACCACCCGCCTTGATGGTCGCAAAGATCGCGACGACGGCTTCGAGGGAGTTTTCCAGATGGATGGCCACCCGGTCTCCTCTTTGCAGCCCCCGTTCCAGCAGGGCATGTGCCAGCCGGTTGCTCTGCTGTTCCAGTTCCCGGTAGGTGTACTGCGACTGATTGATGATCAAGGCGACTTTGTCAGGATGATGACTGGCGCTCTGTTCCAGAAATGATTGTAGTAACAACAGCCCGCTCCTTTGAAATTAGGCCAGTTCTTTGATTTTGGATTCGATGAAGTCGATCAGACGATTGATGGAGTCCAGGTTTTCCGGGACAAGTTCATCGTCATCGACTTCAACGTCATACTGGTCTTCGATAAAGGCAACCAGTTCGAGCACGCCGGTGGAATCGATGATGCCAGTTTCCAGGAATGAGTCGTCGTTCTGCAAAGATTCCGGATCTTCCCCGAACAGGAAGTTTTCGGCGACAAAGTTACGGATCTCTGATTGAATGGGATTCATGTTATTACCTCTTAGCTGTACTGAGTGGAGATGTTATTAAGGGATTGTGTTAACTCGTAATGGTGGCGGGAGCTGTTGTGTCTTTTCTGGCCGTGACTGTCTGGCCGTTGATCATCTGTTCGACCAGAATCTGGGTCGAAAGAATTCCGACCAGAGCCATGTTGTCTCGAGTGCCGATGGCGCGTCCCTGTTCCATCTTTTTGACCAGTCGCTGAACTGCGGTGGGCTGGAAGAGTCCATGCGCCTCCAGGCGTTCCGGTGACAGCAGTTCGTTGACATAAGCAAACCGCGCCTGCTGGCTGTTTGAGTCGATGAAGCTGTGTGCGTCCGGGGCACGATAAGGTTGTTTGGGACGTTGGCGAATGCTGTCGGGAATCAGGTCTCTCAAGGCGTATTTCAGCAGGAATTTTTCGTTGAGACCGTTCATCTTGAAGCGTACGGGAACGCGGGAAGCGAACTCGACCACCCGGTAGTCCAGGAACGGGAACCGGCCTTCGACTGAATTGCCCATTGCCATCCGGTCTCCCTGGGAAGACAGAATGTAGCCGGGCATCAGATTGATGGCTTCAAGGTACTGTGCCTGACAGAAAGAGGGCCACTCCGAAAACTGAGCGGGCAGTTGTTGCTGGAACTCAGCCTGTGGATCCTGTGATTGCAGTTCCTGTTTGAGGTCATCGCTGAAGAAGGTTTTGAGTTTGGCTGTCAGGTCCCAGCGCGGGAGATGCGAGAAGAAGGGGCTGTCGAGCTCGTCTTCACGAATCTTGAAGAACGCTTTCAGGTAGTCGGGGGACTGGGCCTGCAGATTTTTCATGTAAGGGTAGAGACGCTTGAGCAGCAGCGGACGGATTTTGGAATCCGGTTGCCGACTCCAGAAGCGACGGATTTTTGTTTCTTTAAACAGGTCGTAGCCGCCGAAGACTTCGTCGGCACCCTCTCCCGTCATGACAACTTTGAACTGACTCTCCCGGACCAGTTTCGACAGAAGAAACATGGGGGCAGGTGCTGTGCGTAAAACCGGTTTTTCAGTGTGCTGAATTACCGTCGGGAAGATGCGGCCGATATCGTCATAAGAGCAGCAGACAGTCTGATGGTCGGTGCCCAGTTCGGTGATCATTTCCTGCTGGAACTGGCTTTCGTCAAAATCTTTGTCATTGAAGTTGACCGAGAAGGTGTTCAGCGGAGCGTTAGTGTAATTGCGAATGATGGCTGCTGTGATTGAAGAGTCGAGTCCGCCGCTCAGGTAGGCGCCGACGGAAACGTCAGCCCGCAGTCGGAGCTGGGTGGCGTTGATCAGCAGCGACCGCAGTTCGTCTGCCCAGTCGTCCAGCGATCGGTTGTCTTCGTTGGGGGAATAGTCGAGATTCCAGTATTGCCAGACTTTAACGTTACCATCTTTCACGATCATGGAATGACCGGGGGGCAGTTCAGAGACACCGGCAAAAAATGTACGGGGAGGCAGAGGAGACCAGAAGGTAAACAGCTGGTTCAATGCTGTGTGATCGACGCGTCGTTCGACATCCGGCAGGGCAAACAGGGCTTTGATTTCTGAGGCAAAGCAGAAGCGACTGGGAGTCTGCGTATAGACCAGCGGGCGGATTCCCATCCGGTCGCGGGACAGAAAGACTTCCTGTTTACGTCGATCATGGATCGCGAAGGCCCACTGTCCATTAAAGTGATGTACGCACTCCGGACCATATTCGGCGTACATCAGCAGGATGACTTCTGTATCGGAGTGGGTCTGGAACTGGTAGCCTTTCTGCTGGAGCTCGGCACGCAGTTCGATGTGGTTGAAAATCTCTCCGTTGAATGTGACGCTGAGCATGCCATCGGGAGTCTGCATAGGCTGCAGGCCACCGGCCAGGTCGACAATGCTGAGTCGACTATGTGCCAGTCCGACTGAATCCGAGACCTGTGTGCCTGAGGCATCAGGACCACGGTGATTCAGAGTCGCAATCATCTTTTTCAGTTCTGCCTGTTCGACGGGGCGTCGATCAGTGCGGATGAAGCCCGCAATTCCACACATAGAAGCATCCAGTTCAAGTAAGAAGAGATGGAAGTTGCCTGTCTGCAAGAGAATACTCTCACAGAGGGAATCTAGGTCGGGGCGATACCAAGTCAAATTTTCCCTGTCTGTTCGCCTGGCTGTTTAGAAAAATAAACAGGGTATTGACTATTTTGATGATTAACTGGTGCAACTCCTGTGATCGGTCCAGCTGTTGCAGGGAACTTCTGGTCACTGATTAGATGGGAGTAGCCAAGCCGTGGTGGGGCGAGTCAAATTGCCTGAAACGGGCGATGATTAATCAGAGTTGAAAAACAAATTTGACTCGCACATTACCCGAGCTATGTTTGCATTGCAGCGTGTAAAAGCAGGTTGCACTTCCTCTCACTTACATCAAAGCGGGCCTGGCCGGAAAAGATACGACCGGATGATGCGGCTTTTCCATTCAACGCATTAGATGGAATGTGAACCGAATATGTCAGCTCATGAAACTACTTCCGACGTGTCCAATCTTCAATCCAACCATGATGCAAATGAAGCCACAGGGAAAACCGCATCGAATACGGTGAATACCGAAGAGCTTCTGGCCTCACTGAGCATGCTGGAGCTGGCTGCCTCCGAGAATTCTGACGATTCGGACTCGTACGCTGAAGGCGACGCAGATGGCCTGTCGACCTCTGCTCTTCCCGAATTAAGCGAACCCATGCGCGTGATTGGCAAGGATCAGCATCTGAGCCAGTTGTTTAATCGCGTACAGTCCCTGTTGAAAGGGAGTACCGAAGAATCGCAGGGGAAATTCGTTCCACAGTGTCCGGAAACGCTGGATGATACCGGTTTGACCCAGGATGAAATCGAGAGATTGATCCTGAAGTATCTGCTGGCGAAAGGGACTCAAACGGGACGCCAGATCTGTAAGCAGATCAAGTTGCCCTTTGGAATTGTGGACGCCATTCTGAAGCGTGCCAAGCAGGATCAGCTGGTTGCTTATGGCAGTACTGCCGAAATGGGTGACTATGAATTCATGATTACCGAACTTGGTCGGGAGCGCGCACGACGGTATACGCAGGAGTGTACCTATTTCGGAGCGGCCCCCGTCTGTTTTAAAGACTATCTCAAGGCGATGGAACTGCAGAGCATTGCCAAGCAGGAAGCCACCCAATCGGATCTGAAAGAAGCGTTTTCCGATCTGATTATTAATCCCAAGATGCTTGATCGCCTGGGACCTGCGGTCAACTCAGGTCGGGGGATGTTCCTGTTTGGCGAAGCGGGTAACGGGAAGACGAGTATCGCAGAGCGGATAACCAAAGCCTTCGGTTCGACGATCTGGATTCCTCGCTGCCTGGGCATCGATGGAGACATTATTCGGATCTTTGACCCGGGACTTCATGAAGAAGTCGTCCAGGAAGAGACAGCCGAGGGCTTGTTTGACCTGTCCGGCATTGATCAGCGGTGGGTGCAGATTGTGCGTCCTACGGTGATCGCCGGGGGGGAACTCACCATGAAGGAACTGGAAATTACGCAGAATCAGCAGACCAAGATCTGTGAAGCCCCGCTACAGTTGAAGAGTAACTGCGGGACGTTTGTGATCGACGACTTTGGACGTCAGCGCATGCCCGTAGATGAGTTACTCAACCGCTGGATTGTTCCATTGGAAAAACGCTATGACTTCCTGAACCTGCCCAGCGGGAAAAAGATTCAGGTGCCCTTCGACCAGTTGATTATCTTTTCGACGAACCTGGAGCCGAAGGATCTGGTCGATGCTGCGTTTCTGCGACGTATTCCCTACAAAATCGAGGCCCTCGATCCCTCCGAGGAGGAATTCCGGGCCTTGTTTGAGTTGATGTCACCGATCATGGGCTTTCAGTTTGACGAGGAGGCTTACCAGCACCTGGTCGATACGCACTACAAAGCCGTTGATCGACCGTTCCGCGCCTGTCAGCCGCGTGACCTCCTGTTACAGGTCAAGAACTTCTGCACCTACAAGGAACTGCCGCGCAAACTCAGCGCGGAGGCATTCGACTTTGCTGTCGAAAACTACTTCTCTGTGATGTAAGTCCTCGAACTACCGTTATCCTGGGAAGGATTTCAGCTGTTTCAGGCAGGCCATTCTGTATCACAGCATTCACAACGGAAGCCGACAACCGTGGATGTTCCCGGAATCATCCGGTTCCTGCGGTTGAGCAAGCCGTCTCGCAGTTCCAGTTTCTCAACTGAGGAACTGTTGCATGCCGGGCACTGCTGATTTTGAAACAGGATCCGTGCGCGGTTCAGAACCCAGTCAGTCTGCCGTTCGAACCGGGGCTGACGGTTAAGTGCCCGACGGAATGGCAGAATCGTTGGTTGAGATTCTGTCTGTGCGACGGGGGTTTCGGTGGTAGTTTCTTCGGGGTAATAGATTTTTAAAACGCTCATCCATGAGCTCCTTACGTTCAATCCCTTGATAAAATATTCCTGTAAATCCGAACTGGAATCTTTATGGGGTAGAGTCCCTGCACGCAGTTTGATATTGGGAAAGTATGCCAATACGTGCGAAGAGGAAAGAAGGATAAAATTCTCTTATTAAGTTGGCAAGAGGTTTTAACCTAAAGGTAGGAACATTGTAAAAAATTCCTGTATCAGCGGTGCGATCTCTGTGAAAATAGATAAACATGGAGTTCTAAATGTGTTGTGGATACCGCGGCCGAATAGATTCCCCTTTGAAAAATAAAGTTGATGCGATAAAAGATTTTCCGTTCTGTTGAAGTATTCTGCTTTGTTCGCTGACTGTGTTCTGGAGAGATTCCCATTAATAAATCAAAACTGATCAAGCTGATGCTGGGTGTCATCGTCACGATTGCCTGCCTGGTGGCGGCACTCTGGGGAGTCAATCTGCAGCAGATTCAGGAGAGTTTTCGCCAGGCAAATTACTGGACGTTGCCCGTGATGCTGGGATTGCTGTTTCTCTTCTTCTGGTTGAAAGCCTATCGCTGGCGGATGCTGCTGCAACCGGTCAAGAAGTTGAAGATCTCCGAAGTGGCCCCGGCGATGATGATTGGCTTCATGGGGAATAATATTCTGCCTGCGCACCTGGGTGAGTTTTTACGCGTCTATGTCCTTGGGCGGCAGTTTCAGATTCCCAAAACAACCGTGCTCTCAACCGTGGTTCTGGAGCGGCTGTTTGATATTGTGGCGATTCTCTGTTACCTGTGGTGCGGCATTTATTTCGCACCTGGCCTTTCGAAAGATTATCAGACAGCCAGCCTGTTTCTGGCAGGTATTATGCCTGTGATCATCCTGGTGCTGGCCGCGTATCTGATCTGGACGGAAGCAGTGATTGGCCTGTTTCAGAAACTGTTCAGTCTGATTCCCTTTCTACCGGAAAAGCTGACGCATCTCGTATTGGAAATGATGCGTGCGGGAGCGGAGGGCATGGCTTCGATGAAAAGCGGGCGACTGGCATTTGGGATCATCTGGACCTCATTTGCCCAGTGGTTTATCAATGGCCTGAGTATTCTGGTGGCGCTCTGGAGTTTCCAGATCGAGATCACTCCCCTGGCGGCGTTTGTGGTGCTGGGAGTGACTGCATTCGGGGTGACGGTCCCCGCGACACCTGGATTTTTCGGGGTGGTTCAGTTTTGCTTCAAAATCAGTCTGCAGCCGTTTGGTGTGCCTGAAGCGAAAGCATTTGCCGCCTCCATTTACTATCACCTGGTGCAGTATATTCCCGTGACACTGGTAGGCCTGTATTACTCGAATCGGACTGGCCTGAAGCTGAGCGATGCCGAGCGGGAAGCGGAGAAGGAACTCGAAGATCTGGAAGGGCAGGACGGCGAACACTAGCCGATTGCAGCATCAGGATGTTGCCGCGAAGCTTACGGTTTCACTTCGACCTCTTTGCCCAGTTGTGTCTGCTTCACATTGGCCACACCCTGTTCGGTAATGAGCAGGTCTTCTACGCGGTTGTCGATCAGTTTGGAATCGATGACTTCGACCTGGCTGGTCCCGTTGACGGACAGTCCACAGCGACCGTTTCCGGTGCAGGTGACTTTATCCAGCACGATCTCTTTGCAGCGATCATGGACATTGATGCCATCCACGCGGAAATTTTCAAACGTGACATCTGAAATCTGTACTCCCGAAACATCAATCAGCGAGAGTCCGACTGACTTCCCGGCCAGTGAGAAGGATTCCATCCAGGGCTGCTGGTTTTTCTGTTCGCGATAGAAGATGGATCCATGGTGCACCGCCCATTTTCCTGCAGGAATTTCGGAGAGCTGCAGGGCTTCGCCCGAGGCGGGTTTAAATTCAGGTACGGGTTTCCCGTCCAGGTACAGGTTAAAATAACCTTTGCGAAAGGGGGTGACTTTCCAGAGTCCGTCGTCCAGCTTGCGCCAGCCATTTTGAGGGACCGGGATCGCACCGCTGATGGTGGCACCATTCCCGAGGATCGTGAATTTTTCCTTACCCAGCCCGCTGTGCCGTTTGCCGGAGAGCGTCAATGCTTCCTCGTAAGGCAGATCATTGTTGATTAGAATGATCTTGTCTCCGGGGCCGGCATACTCGAGGGCCCGCTGAATCGTTTTGACAGGGCCATTCTTGCCATTGTTTGTTTTAGGGGCGATACCGTTGAAGGAATTATTGCCCGCGCGATTGTCGACGTAGATCACGCCACATTCTGCTGTGATTTGCCAGCCAGACAGGATCAACAGCAGGCACAGGCACCGGATCTGAAATCGGACACTTCGGCTGGCATTTGGCATTGCGGGCTCCCTGACTGATTTCTGTCGCCAGATTGAACTGATTAAGCGTTTGGTTGTGTAGTTACAAAATGCAGAAAAAACCCCGGCAACCTGGCCGGGGTTTTTGGAGTGCGAGTTGAAAACGTCGTTTTAACGCTGGCTGACCGGAATGTAAGAACGTTCTTCGTAGCCGATGTAGTTCGCCTTGGGGCGGATGATTTTGTTGCCATCCAGCTGTTCCAGAATGTGAGCACACCATCCCGCGATCCGGCTGGATGCGAAGATACAGGTGAAGAGATCGCCGGGGATACCCATGTAGTGCTGCAGGCTGGCCGAGTAGAAGTCGACGTTGCAGTTCCGCTTGATTTCCGCGTAGACCTGCTTTTCCATTTCGATCGACATTTCGTACCACTTGGGTTCGCCGGTCTCTTCTCCCAGTCGACGGGACAATTCTTTGAGGTGCTTGGCACGCGGGTCTTCCACCTGGTAAACCGCGTGGCCAAAGCCCATGAATTTGCCTTTGTTTTCCCGCACATTTTTGATGTAGGGAGTGATGTTCTCGATGGAACCGATTTCGAACAGGGTCTTGAGAACTTCGGTGTTGGCACCGCCGTGCAGTTTCCCCTTCAGGGCACCGATGGCTCCGGTGATTGCGGAGTAAATATCGGGGAGTGTGGCGATGATCACCCGACTGGTGAACGTACTGGCGTTCAAACCGTGTTCTGCGTGCAGGGTGAGAATCAGGTCCATGGCGCGGGTCGCGTCTTCGCTCGGCTTTTCACCGTTGAGCATATACATGAAGTTGCCCGCGTGGCACAGACTGGAATCGGGTTCCACAGGCTCCAGACCTTTACGAATCCGATGGATGGCGGCAACCATTGTGGGGATTTGAGAGATCAGTTTGATCGAGATCTCCAGCCGTTTTTCGTAAGACTCTTCTTCGGCATCCGGATCGTAAACACCAGCCAGAGAGGTCAGTGACCGCAGCAGCGCCATTGGTGGTGCTGACTCAGGCAGGTTCTTCAGGGTGTCGATCAGTTCTGCGGGGATGCTGCGATGTTTCTTCAACTCGTTCTGATAGTCTGTCAGTTGAGATTCGTTGGGAAGTTCGCCATTCAGCAGCAGGAATGAAACTTCCTCGAAGGTTGCGTTTTCCGCCAGGTCATCGATGTTGTAACCACGATACAGCAGCTTCCCTTCAGTACCGTTGACTAAACAGATGGAACTGTCGGCTGCAATGATTCCTTTGAGACCCTTGACAGCTTCGCTTGATGTTTTCTCTGTGTCTGCACTCATTTGAACTGATTTCACTTTCTCATCTACAGCCAATAAATTTACAGTAAAGGGTAGCTATCACGTAAACGAAGGCTCTGGTCTGGCGGTTACCCGCCTTAATTGTTTTTAAACAATGTATTGAAAACGCCTCGACAACCAGTATATCAAGCCCGGGTATAAGTTCAATCAAGACCAATTGTTTCCCAGAGGACATCTCCAGAACTGTCGGGCCGGTTTCAGAACAACTGTCAAAGCTGGAAGATCCCCTAAATGTTCAGCAGAGGATCTAAATCGGGGGATTGACTATTTGGGGTGGGGTGTGAAAATAACAGTATGCGACGGAACGTCTTGGGGAAGCTGTCTCAGTGTGGAGCCCTTAAATTGCTGCACAATTGAGATTTAAATCCCATGAACAAGCCTGTGGACGGAGGTGGATCTGGCTCTGCGAGTGCAGGCAGGATTTAGTCGTAAGTTATTGACAGGTAAAGCTTGAGAGGTTTTTTACAAATTTTTAATTCGTGATGGGGATTTCCGTAGACGTTACAGAAAGTTGTGGTAGTATGGGGCTATATGAGCTGGAGGCTTATTGGCTTTTTCAGGTTCTCGGGAGTTGTAAGGATGCCTTGGGAGAGAACCCTCTTGAAGAATGATGTTGGCGAACCGGATGCTCCGACTAAGAGCACGAGTGCGTATTTGAGCAATGCCAGCGGCAGTTTGTTCTACGCGACGCCCAATCTACCTCAAAAGACCAGGTTCTGCTTTGAGCCTTTCTCCGCGCAGTTGATGTTACTGAAGGACTATTTCGCCGGGCTCAGAGAACGTCTTCAGGTTTTGATGAGTTTTATGATTATTTCACTGTCTGACTCTATAGGAAGCAGACAGGTATGAGTAGAGTGGCATTAGAACATGTCCACTCAATTAATACAGATATAACAACAGGAAAAGGGATGTCAGATGGTCAGCTTTGACGCTTTAGATCAGACGTTCCTTTTATTCTCATAAACAAAAACGCCGTGGTTACGCACGGACGTGTGACCGACAGAATTTTGCAAATACATATTAAAGGGAGTGACCCGTGCACCGTTTCGATGCCAATCTGAATTCATTATTTCAGGAAGCGGAAGAACAAGGTTTTCTAACATTTCAGCAGGTCCATACCTTCCTGCCTGATGAAGGTGGCGATCCGTCTCTGATCGAGTACATCGTCGTCGGTCTGGAAGAGCGTGCCCTGGACCTGATTGATGATCCGAATGCAGATATTGATGAGGAAGAAGTATCTGCGATGGATACATCTGCAGAAACGGACCCGGAAGCTTCATCCAATTCAGACGATGATGACGATTCCAATTCGTCGATGGTGGAAGCTGAAACTTCACTCTCTTCACGCGATCCCATTCGCATGTACCTCAGCCAGATGGGTAACATTCCACTGTTGAGTCGTTCGCGTGAAATTTTTCTGGCAAAGAAAATCGAGATTACGCGCAAGCGGTTCCGCCGCACTGTGCTCGAATCTGACTTTGCACTGAAGATTGCCATCGATACTCTGGAGAAAGTTTACGCGGGTGAACTGCCCTTCGAACGCACACTGCGAACTTCTGATACTGAGGATGCCACCAAAGATCAGATCATGGGCCGGATGCCTTTTAATATCGCCACTTTGCAGGCGTTAATGGAGAAAAATCGGGACGATTTTGAAAAACTCGAATCGGGTGAAGCCGGCAAGGTCGAACAGCGCGAGATTCGCAGACGCATGCGAGTCCGTCGTCAGAAAATGGCGACTCTCTGTGAAGAACTCTGTCTGCGAACTCAGCGTCTGCAGCCTGTCCTGAAACGTATTCACCAGATTGCCGGTCGGATGCGTGAAGTACAGGAACAGCTGGAAGACTTTCGGCAACTGCGTCACAAGACAACGGACACACGCCTGCTGGAACGCGAACTGGCAGAACTGACAACCATGGTTGTTGAATCGGCCGATGACTTTCAGAGTCGTTCACGCGAAATCAAACGTCGCTTTGATGACTGGACGGAAGCGAAACAGCAGCTTTCCGGCGGTAACCTGCGACTGGTTGTTTCGATCGCCAAGAAATATCGTAACCGTGGTCTGAGCTTCCTCGACCTGATCCAGGAAGGAAACGCCGGCCTGATGCGGGGCGTGGAAAAATACGAGTACCGCCGTGGTTACAAGTTCTCAACTTACGCTACCTGGTGGATTCGTCAGGCAATTACCCGTGCCGTTGCTGACCATGCCCGGACGATTCGTATTCCCGTCCACATGTTCCAGAGCATCTCGACCCTCAAAGCCCGCAGCGAACAGATTCGCCAGGAAACCGGTCGCGAACCGACCATGGAAGAACTGGCTGATTCCGTCGGACTGGGTGTGGAAGAGACTGAGCGGATCATGAAGACCTGGAAGCATCCGATCAGCCTGGATACACCCGTCGGAGAGAGCGAAGACAGCAGCTTCGGCGATTTCCTGGAAGACGGACACGAATCTTCACCCGCCGATGCCGCGATGCGGGAAATGCTCAAAGACAAAATCGAGCACGTGCTCAAAAGTCTGACCTATCGCGAACGGGAAATCATTCGTCTGCGATATGGTCTGGGTGACGGTTACAGCTACACCCTCGAAGAAACCGGTCGTATCTTCAAGGTGACCCGCGAACGTATCCGTCAGATCGAATCCAAAGCCCTGCGGAAACTGCAGCACCAGACGCGAAGTGCTCACCTGCGTGGGTTCGTGGATGCCATCTTCCCCAATAAGGAAGATGAGGAAAATCAGACAGAAGAGGGTGTTCAGTCAGAACAGGAATCCTCCAGCATGGTCGGAGCACTGGAATAAACCAGCTCTGATCTGAAATTGATACTCCTTAGATTCAAGGCGGTTTGTTGTTTTCACGAACAACAGGCCGCCTTTGGCTTTTCTATTGGCGGCAATTCGAATAGTTTATACGCTGTATTAAGACGCGATTAACAGTAGCAGATTGAATATCCCCGTCACTTCAATCTATCTGGATTTTTAAAAATTTACGGAGTATCACAGCATGGGGCTTTTTGAAGGTAAAAAAGGTCTTGTATTTGGCATTGCGAATGACCATTCCATCGCCTGGGCGATTACAGAGAAGCTGTATGATGAGGGAGCCGAGATGGCTTTCACACACCTTCCCGATAAAGACCCCGAGCGTCCCCGCATGGAGCGTCGGCTGAGGAAGCTGGTAGAGCCACGTGGGGCAGAGATCATGCTTCCCTGCGATGTGACCAAAGAAGAAGACCTGGACAAGGTGTTCGACAAGATTAAGGCTGAGTACGGACAAATTGATTTTCTGCTGCACTCAATCGCCTATGCTCCCATGGACGACCTCAAGGGACCGGTTTACAACGTCAGCCGGGATGGATTCAAGCTCTCGATGGAAATCAGCGTTTACAGCCTGATCACCATCGCCCGTCGTGCCCGTGAAATTCTCAAGCCGGGCGGCAGCATGCTCACGTTGAGCTACCTCGGCGGTGAGAAAGTGATTCCCGGTTACAACGTCATGGGAATCTGCAAGTCCGCACTGGAAAACACCGTAATGTATCTGGCCAACGAACTCGGCCCTGAAGGCATTCGCGTAAACAGCCTGAGTGCTGGCCCGCTGAAAACACTCAGCTCTTCAGCCGTGGGTGAGTTTGACGTGATGATGAAGCTCTATTCCACCATGTCACCCTTGCGGAAGAACATTACTCCGGATGACGTCGGCAAAGCAGGCATGTACCTGTTGAGCGACCTCTCGAGTGGTGTTTCCGGTGAGAATCACCATGTCGATTCGGGTTACCACATCATGGGGGCTCCGCCAATCGAATTACAGCAGATGGAAGGCTAAGCCTGCTCCCTGCTGGCAATCAGCATAATCCTGTTGAACCACCTGTTGCACAGAATCGTTGCAACAGGTGGTTTTTTCATGCGCGGTATGCTTCGGAGGCGAGGAGTCATTACTTGAGTCGTTTTTATTTCTTCACAGAAGATTTCCCCGTTTTTGATTCTGATTTCCCTACAGGGGGTGTGTGCTGAACAACTGCCTTTTTGGGCGCGATTCCTCTATCGGGAAAAAATCTGCCGGATTGCCCGGTTTTCGTGATCCGTGGACTGATTTTTACGTTCTTTAGTCTGCCAAATCTGATTTATGGTTCATACTGAAAGAACCATACTCGTTGGATTCTCTTTCCAGCGAGGTACGGGAGGATTTCGCACTTCCCTGCTGTCCGGGAGGTGTGAGCTGATTTTTATTTCCTTTAAAGCTGAAAGCCCGCCGTGACTGAATTACTGCACGCAGCTCTGAACTGGCCCACCCTGCCGGCAACGGTACTGGTCGCCATCTGCGTGCTGTACTGGCTGTGTGTGATTATCGGGGTGTTGGACTTCGATCTGCTGGATTTTGATCTGGACTTTGAAGTCGGGGGAAATGGCCCGTCCATTCTGGATTTTGGTTTCATCGGTTTGAAGTTCCTGAATCTCGGTGAAGTGCCCGTCATGGTCTGGATGAGTATTTTCTCGCTCAGTATGTGGATGCTCTCCATCAACTTCGATTCCAAGGTCGAGATTCAATCTGCGATGGACTATCTCCCGCTGTTCCTGAGAAATCTGGGGATCAGCCTGGTCGTGACCAAGTTGATCACGCAGCCATTCAAGGGCTATTTTCAGTTTACTCCTCCCAATCAAATCGAAACATTGTTAGGCAAATCATGTTATGTGACCAGCAGTTCGGTCACTGAGAAGTTCGGCCAGGCCGAACTGGAGACGGAAGGAGCCCCTCTCAAGCTGCATATTCGTTCGGAAGACGAAACAATCCAGAAGGGAGATCTGGTACGTCTGACGGATTATAACCAGGAAACACAGGCCTTTTACGTCGTTAAAATTAACCAGGAGTCCTAAGATCATGTCCATATCGGTACTTCAGTTACCCACAGCTCAACTGCTGGGGGTCGATTTATTCAGTGGGTCCATTGTCACCGCAATTGTCGTGATCGGGATCGTGCTGGCTGGTTTTGCGATGGCACTTTCCCGCTTCTATCGCAAGGTTGGACCGGAAGAGGCTCTGGTGCGAACCGGGGTCGGTAACCTCAAGGTCGCCAACGGGGAAGGGATCTTTGTAATTCCGATCCTGCACCGTGCCGACCAGATGGACCTCTCGGTCAAACGGATCGAAATTTTCCGTAAAGGGGAAGCAGGTCTGATCTGTCGGGATAATATCCGGGCGGATATCGAAGTGGCTTTCTTCGTGAGAGTCAACAATACTTCGAATGACATTCGCAACGTGGCGCAATCTCTGGGTTGTAAACGCGCTTCCAGCCGGGAAGCCCTGATCGAACTGTTTGATGCCAAGTTCTCGGAAGCTTTGAAGACGGTCGGTAAGCATTTTGACTTTGTGGAACTCTACAACGAGCGGGACAAGTTCAAGGAAGAGATTCTCAAGATCATCGGTACCGATTTGAACGGGTATATTCTGGATGACTGTGCAATCGACTTCCTGGAACAGACTCCGCTTGAGAAGTTGAGCCCGACCAACATTCTGGATGCGGAAGGGATCAAGAAGATCACCGACCTCACCTCTCGCGAGCACGTACTGGCCAACAATATTACGCGGGAAAAAGAAAAGACAATCAAGAAGCAGGACGTGGAAGCCCAGGAAACGATTCTGGAACTGGAACGTCAGCGGGTCGAAGCGGTTGAGAAACAGAAGCGGGAAATCGCATCGTTGACGGCTCGTGAAGAAGCCGAAGCTCGTCAGGTAGAACATCAAGAGCGTCTGAAAGCGGAATCCGCGCGGATTCGCACCGACGAAGAACTGTCGATCGCCGAAGAAAACAAACTCCGCCAGATCATTGTAGCTCAGAAGAACAAAGAACGGACCGACGCGGTCGAGACCGAACGGGTTGAAAAAGACCGCTTGCTCGAAGTCACGGAACGTGAACGGGTTGTCGGCATCGCTGATATCGAGAAAGATAAAGCGATCGAAGTTGAAAAACGGAACATTCAGGAAGTGATCCGCGAGCGGGTGATTGTCGAACGGGCCGTGGTCGAAGAAGAAGAACGCATCAAGGATACGCACGAATTCGCGACTGCCGACCGTTTGAAACAGGTCACCGTGACCAAAGCAGAAATGGAAGCCCAGGAAAACCTGGTCAAGGAAGTCAAAGCGGCCGAAGCACAGAAGTCATCTGCCGAATTGCTGGCCGAAAAAATGGTCATCGAAGCCGAAGCCGAAAAGACGGCAACCGAAAAGAAATCGGATGCGATCAAAGTCATGGCGGAAGCCAAAACGGCCGACGGTGCCGCAGAAGGTCTGGCCGATGCCCAGGTCATGATTGCCAAGGCAACCGCCACCGAGAAGACCGGTCAGGCCGAAGCCAACGTGATGATGGCCAAAGCCGAAGCGACCGAGAAGACCGGTACCGCGGAAGCCAACGTGATGAAGCTGAAGTTCAGCTCGGAAGCCAATGGTATCGAAGAGAAAGCCAATGCGATGAAGCTCTTTGACGAAGTGGGCCGCGATCACGAAGAATTCAAGATCAAAATCAACAAGGAAAAAGATATCGAACTGGCGGCGATTACGGCTCAGCAGGAAATCGCCGAAGCCCAGGCCGGTATTGTCGGCGAGGCTCTCAAGTCGGCCCGGATCGACATCGTGGGTGGCGAAACCACCTTCTTCGATAAGATTGTGGACTCGATCAAGAGTGGTAAATCCATCGATCGTTTCGTGCACA
This sequence comes from Gimesia chilikensis, assembly GCF_008329715.1. Lineage (GTDB taxonomy): Bacteria > Planctomycetota > Planctomycetia > Planctomycetales > Planctomycetaceae > Gimesia > Gimesia chilikensis. Next base: position 235,263 of record NZ_VTSR01000018.1, read on the forward strand.
ACAGTGAAACCCTGACGGATATCAAGAATACGTTCTTCAACGGAAATCCGGACTACTTTGAAGACCAGCTCCAGACCTTTATCTCCCGGTTTGGCATGTCCTTCGAAGATGCCAAGAACCTGTCGATTGCCGCTTTGATCTCACAGCTGCTCGTTCAGGCCGAGAGCAATGAAGACCGTTCGACACTGAACCGCCTGCTGGCGACCGTCAAAAATCTCGGAATCTCCGACCAGAAGGTTTCCTCCTTTATGAAAGCCAAGGTGGAATCGTAAAATAGAGCTGTAAGTCACGCTCTATCTGGACGGATAAGAGGTCTGGTCTGCTCTCTTGTGCCTGGTAAAGCCGGCCGTGAGAGCAGGCATGAGCCTCAGACGAATGCTTCACTCAATCAACCGAAACAGTGAGCCACGGGATTCACGAACAAATGGCGGATTCAGAAAATCATACATCCGAGACTGCAGCCGACAATGCGGATGCCATTGCGCTGGAGAGCAGTACGTATGAAATCATTCAGAACCGTCTGCAGAGTCGTGGTAAGGAACTGCAGTCCCGCCTGTCGCAACTGAATGAACGTCGCAAGGAAGTCTTTGGTTCGATTGAGACCCGGTTACTGGGCAGCGATCGGATTACGACCGAGCACAACTGTGTACCCCGCGATATGCTGGCAGTCGGGAACCGGTTTCTGTTTGGTTATAACGTGCGTTTCGGGCTGAAAACGGAAATCCAGCTGAGTGATGTGTTTTCGGTCTACGAATTCAAAGACGGAACTTATCACAACCTCCCCCTGGATCTGATTCAGGACCCGGCGTTCGAAAAAGATTTCAAGGACATCTACCGCTACTATAAGAATGCGACCTTTGCCAAGTTTTTCGTCAAAGGCCCGTATTTATATATGCTGTTCAAAGTGGGGCAGGGGGCCCGCGATTTTAAAACATTTAAATGGGCCTTCCAGGAAGATCAGCTGGTCTATGTGGATAACCGCAGCGATCACGAAGTGCAGTATCCACCCCAGCAGGAATTCGAGTGGGTGCGGACGCATCGTGATCTGCATTATTCGGGTGCGCATCCTCACATCTCGATCGATGACCGTCTGTTTGTTGAGACGATTGGCGGCGACCTGACCATCAAGATCGAGAACAACACCGATACCGGTGAGGGCATCTATGCGGAACCCGTGGATGACCCGGATCAGACGCTCGATGATGCCGAGATCTTCTATGCATTGATCGGCTCACTGATTCTGCTCAAGATTCGTCCTTACAAAGAATCGAAATTCCGTTACTTCATCTACAATGAAAAGCTGCAGCAGGCCCGGCGGCTGGATTCGATCAAGGATGCCTGTATTCTGCTGCCCGATGATCATGGCCTCGTGTTTTCCAACGGCTATTATCTCCAGAACGGGGATTCGAAGACGTTTGAAACCGACCTGCAGGACATGCTCTACCAGGAACGAATCGCGGCACCGAACGGGGAAGACTTCCTCTACGTCTTCTATCAGCCCGAGCAGGGTGTGCATGTGCTTCTGCAGTACAATGTGATCGAACAGAAACTTGATACCCCAATGATCTGTCATGGGTTTGCGCTGTTCGAAGGGGGCGAGCTGATCTGTTTCTCGGGGCAGGGAGAACCACAGAAACATCACACGATTCAGCTCTGGAAAACGCCTTACGTCAGCGAATCGTTTGAGGTTCCCCACAAGACCGATTCCTATCTCAATAAAATCGGTAATAAGGACATTGTCCGCGGGATGGCAGAGTGCCATGAACTCCTGGGACTGATTTACCGCAGAGACGCTTACGAAAATCTGTATGTCGATCTGGTGAAACAGTCAACGGATGTGCTGGATTCCTATTTCTGGATCAATCATCAGGATACGTATGCCCTGGGTGAAGTGGTCCTGGAGATCAAGAAAGCGGCGGAAGCTGCGGTCACCGAGTATGAAAAGGTTCTGCAGCTCAGGCAGAATACCAGGAAGAAGACCGCTGAAGTCGAAACGCAGACCCGCGAAACCCTGGTTGCCATCGATCATCGCCGGTTCGATCAGATCGATGATTTCGTACAGAGCCTCGCCAGCCTGCGGAGTCTGCGGGGGGATGTCATCTCCCTGCGAGATTTGCGGTATGTGGATGTGACACTGGTCGAACAGCTGGAAGCCAAAGTCAGCGAACGGACCGAAAAACTGGCCGGACGCTGTGTCGAGTTCCTGCTGCGGAAAGATGCCCTCAAACCGTACGCAGACCGGATCTCTGCGGCCTCCGAGAAGATCAAAACAGTCGAGAAAGTCGCCGACGCACGGAAGGTGGAAGAGGAGATCGAAGTCAGTTCTGGTGAACTGGAGATGCTGATCGATATTGTCAGCAATCTGAAAGTGGAAGATACCACGCAGCGGACGGCGATTATCGACAATATCTCCGCCAATTTCTCCCGCATCAATCAGAGCCGGGCGGCGCTGAAGAATCGCATCAAGGATCTGATGTCGGTCGAAGGTGTCGCGGAGTTCAATGCCCAGATCAAGCTGCTGAACCAGGGAGTCGTGAACTACCTGGATGTCAGTGATTCCCCCGAGAAGTGTGATGACTTCCTGACGAAACTGATGATTCAGGTCGAAGAGCTGGAAGGCCGGTTCGCTGAATTCGATGAGTTCGTCGAGCAGTTGACGGAGAAGCGGGAAGAGATCTACGCGGCGTTTGAATCGCGCAAACTGGCGATTGTGGAAAGCCGAAATAAACGGGCCAATTCGCTGGCGAAATCGGCCGAACGGATTCTGACCGGCATTCGCAGTCGGGCCGAGCAGCTCGAATCGATCAACGAGATCAACGGTTACTTTGCCTCGGATCTGATGATCGACAAAGTGCGGGATATCGTACGGCAACTGGGTGAGCTGGAAGACACCGTCAAGGTGGACGATATCCAGAGCCGATTGAAGAGTATTCGCGAAGACGCGGTCCGGCAGTTGAAAGACAAGCAGGAACTGTTCGTTGATGGCGAAAATATCATCCGGCTGGGAAATCGTAATTTTACCGTCAATCGTCAGGCTCTGGATCTGACCACGGTCATGCGGGACGATGTGCTGCAACTGCATCTGACGGGAACCAATTTCTTTTCTGAAATTGAAGACGAACGGCTGCTGGCGACCCGCGATGTCTGGAACCAGGAACTGGTCTCCGAAAACCGGGACGTCTATCGCGTTGAATACCTGGCCTATACGCTGTTGAATTCGCTGGATTCCGATCCGGAAACATCGCTGGAATCGGTGCTGAAACTGACCGATGAAGAACTGCTGGCATTCATTCAGAAGTTTATGGGCCCTCGCTACAGCGAAGGCTATGTAAAGGGAGTGCACGATCAGGATGCACTGCTGCTCGTGAAGTCGTTGCTCAAGATTAAGCCGGCCCTGGGACTGTTGCGGTATCAGCCTGCGGCCCGATCCCTGTCCAGTCTCTATTGGAATTACTTCTGTGCCCCGGAACTGAAAACGCTGTTTGAATCGCAGCTCTCTGGTTTCGGTCGCATTATGCAAGTCTTCCCACAGACCGGAAAACAGCAGTACTATATCAGCGAACTTCAACAACAGCTGACTGAATTCGTACAACGGCTGCATTGTTTCGAGCCGGCGCTGGTTCCCGAATCTGCAGAGTACCTGTTCCAGGAACTCGTGCACGGCAATCAATTCGTGGTCAGTCAGCGGGCGGGAGAGCTGTTCCAGGAATTTGAGAAGTATTTAAAACACAATAACGCACTGGAACGATTCCAGGAGAGTCTCGAAGCGACTCATGCCAATCCGTTGAACTGGTTTTTGCTGGCCCGGGACTGGGTGGGCGCCTACCTGGATCATCTGAATTCCGATGAAGACCGAGATTACCGGGATGAAATTGCCTTACTGCTGCTGGCGGGCAAACTGGATCGTCAGCGACTGATCGATGCCCGCGTGACCGATCAGATCAGCGGGCTCTCGGGTTCGCATGCCCGGATTCAGCAGGGCGAATATCACCTGCACTATAACCGGTTCATGCAGCGGTTGAATGAATTCCAGCAGGTGAAAGTGCCCCGCTTCGAATCTTACGTCACGCTCAAGAAAGAAATCGTCGACGAAGCCCGGCATGCGATGCGACTCGAAGAGTTTCGTCCGCGGGTGTTGACTTCGTTTGTCCGGAACCGTCTCCTGGATGAAGTTTATCTGCCTGTGATTGGCGATAACCTTGCCAAGCAGATGGGGGAAGCGGGCGAACAGAAGCGAACCGACCGTATGGGACTGCTGATGCTGGTGTCTCCGCCGGGCTATGGTAAAACCACGCTGATGGAATACATCGCCAATCGCCTGGGGATCATCTTCATGAAGATCAACGGGCCGGCCCTGGGACACCAGGTGACCTCGCTCGATCCCGCATCCGCACCGAATGCGGGGGCCCGGGAAGAGGTGAAGAAGCTGAACCTGTCGCTGGAAATGGGCGACAACGTGATGATCTACCTGGACGACATTCAGCACTGTAATCCCGAATTCCTGCAGAAGTTCATTTCTCTGTGTGACGCCCAGCGGAAGATCGAAGGGGTCTACGAAGGGGAGACTCGGACCTACGACCTGCGGGGACGCAAAGTAGCGGTCGTCATGGCTGGGAACCCGTATACCGAGAGTGGGGAAAAGTTCCAGATCCCCGACATGCTTTCAAACCGTGCCGACATTTATAACCTGGGTGAAGTGATTGGCGAGCACGCGGATGCGTTCGAAATGAGTTACCTGGAAAACTGCATCACCTCGAATCCGGTTTTGAATCCGCTCTCGTCACGCAGTCAGAAAGACGTTTATACGATCATTCAGATGGCCGAAGATGGAACCGGCGAACGGGGCGATCTGGAAGGCAACTATTCCGTCGAAGAACTGAACGAGATGGTTTCCACGATGAAGAAACTGATTCGGGTTCGCGACGTGATTTTGAGTGTGAACCGCGAATACATCCGTTCTGCGGCCCAGTCAGACGAATACCGGACCGAACCGGCGTTCAAACTGCAGGGGTCCTACCGTAACATGAACCGCATCGCCGAGAAGGTATTTGCGGTGATGAATGACAGGGAACTGGAAACGCTGATTGTTTCCAATTATGAAAACGATGCCCAGACCCTGACCTCGGATACCGAAGCCAACCTGTTGAAGTTCAAGGAACTGATGGGCATCCTGAAGGAAGCCGAGCTGCAGCGCTGGAACGAAATCAAAAAATCATTCCGCAAAAATCAGCAGTTAAAGAGTGTGGGCGGTGAAGATCGCATGGCGCAGGCCATTCTGCAACTGGCGAATGTGGGCGAAGGACTGCAGGACATCCGCGAAGCCATGAACGCCGGCATCGGCAGACTGACAGAAGAGAAAACAGAGACCAACCTGGATCAATATGCCCGCGAATTCGCGGAGCGGTTCCAGAATCTTTCTGAGAGCCTGCACGCGATTCAGGCAGCTCTGAGCTCGGGGACGAAAGATGTGACGACACTGTTTGAGAAGTCACTGCAGACTCGTGAAACGCAGCAGGCGGCTGCTGAGAAACCGGCTGTGGAACCCGACGACCGGATTACCGTGGTCAACAAGATTCCCCGCTCACTGTTGAATGTGCTGGAAACGCAGTTCGACCTGATGCAGGGCTGGATGCAGCCTCTGCTCAATTCTTCGCAGGCCAACCAGGCCGAGTTTCAGGAACTCAAGGATCTGGTGAAACGCTGCATGAAAGACTACAACGCGCTGATTAAACGCGTGGACGACGAGTAACCTGTCTGTTATTCATGTTCATGACAGCTCGTGTAACTGCTCTCCGAAGGGGAGCGTTACAATCGGGCGTCCGGAGTGATCCAGGTAGTGTTTCTCGGTGTTGACCCCCAGGTGCTGGTAGATCGTGGCGAGGACGTCCTGGGGTGTTTTCGGGTTGTCCTTGGGGAAAGCCCCTTTGGAATCGGAAGAGCCGACGACGCGTCCCCCTTTGACGGGGCCTCCGGCAATCGCGGCGCTGAACACATTCGGATAATGGTCGCGGCCTGAATTCTTATTGACCCGCGGGGTGCGTCCGAATTCGCCCCAGGCGACGACGAGTGTCGATTCCAGCAGGCCCCGCTGATCGAGGTCTTCGATCAACGCCGAATAGGCCTGATCCCAGCGGGGGAGGAAGCCGTTCTTCATCGAGTCAAAACCTTCAACGTGCGTGTCCCACCAGCGGCAGTCGACAGTGACCAGTCGCACTCCGGCTTCCACCAGACGGCGTCCCAGCAGGAGCCGTTGAGAGAAGGCACTCGCACTGCAACGCCGGGGGTCCATCGGATCGTATCGGGCTGTGAAGCCATAGCGGTCGCGGGTGCTGTCCCGTTCTGCGTCCAGGTCAAAGGCCTTGCGGGCTTTGTCGGAACTCAGGATGCGGAACGCCTGTTGTTGGAATTCGTTGATCGCATCCAGTTGACCGGAGCGGTCCAGGTCGGTGCGGAACTGGTCGAACCCTTTCAGTAAATCCTTGCGGCGGGAAAATCGATTTTGACTCATGCCTTCGACCAGCGAGAAGTTTTGCAGGGTGAAAGGACCTGCGTTAGCAGGATCGGCCAGGGTTTCGAAGGGTTTGTGTGCGACGCCCAGGTAGGCGGAATCGGTGCCCGGCACCTGGCGGGGAATCATGACATAGGGAGGGAGCTCAGGAGTCAGGTGCCCCAGTTGTTCTGAGACCACGGCGCCACAGCTGGGATGGACGTTGGTGGTGGGATCCGTTCCGGGGGGATAGCCGGTAAACAGGATCTGGTCACCGGCGGAATGTCCGGCGTTGGTGTGGTGCAGGCTGCGGATGATCGACCACTTGTCCATGATGCTGGCACAGCGGGGCATCAGGTCGACAATCTCAATGCCGGGAACCGAGGTTTTAATCGCGCCGAAAGCACCACGGTAGTCGGCGGGAGCCAGTGGTTTGGGGTCCCAGGTCTCGTGTTGTGAAGGACCACCCCGCATCCAGAGAATGATGACCGAGTTCTCTGTCTTCGCTGCAGGGCCGGCGTGTGCTTCGTGTTGCAGTAGTCCTGCGAGTGTCAATCCGGTCAGCCCGAGTCCGCCGGCTTTGAGAAAATCACGTCTCTGCAGATGCAAAGACTTCCGGAACTCTGAGCAGCCTGTCTGGGATTGGCGAAAACTCATGGACTTCTGACTCCGGTGGGAGGGAAACATTAAATATCAGCGCACGTTTATGTTATCGGGATGTGAGAGAAGTGCCAAGGGAAAATGATCAGCTTCAGGTTTTCGGGCGGACTCGAATCCCCTGAAATGCAATTTCAACGGAATTTGAATTTCTTAACATGATTGACATTTTGCAGGGATGGGTATACAAGTGATTTCTGAATGATTGTGTACTGACGAATTGTTTAACGAGGAATGAATCCAATGCTGAATGCGACATCTCTGGTATTAGCTGCTGCAGAACCATTACTGGCCTTTTTTTGCGTCCTGTTTGTGGCGGTTCCGATCGGATTGGCGATTGGCGCTGTCATTCTGCGAGCAGCGATCAGCCTGTTCAATAAATTTGCTGGTTTTGGAGAAGATCACCTGTCGCGCGTCCCCGAGCCTGAGATGCTGAAAGCAATGGGAATTGTTTTCATTACCGGGCTCGTGAACTGGGTTGTGGGCTTTATCATTGGACTGTTTGGGGCAGTCGCGTTGAAAGAAGTGGGCCAGCCGTGGGCAGAATTGCTGCCCGCGCTGTTTTCCCTGCCCTTCAGCTTCCTGGTTGCCTCGGCTTTGCTGGCTGGTCTCTTGCCAACGACCTTTGTGCGTGGGATGGGGGTCGCAGCCTGTCAGTATCTGATTTCGATCCTCATCGCAGTCGTGATCGGGGTGATCTTTGTGGTGATTGCTGCGCTGGTGGCTGGTGCAGCCTGAAAGAGGCGGTTTTCGGAGATGCTTCGTGCAGTGAGATTCAGTGACTCGCGTGCAGTAATCGCTGGGCTGTGACATAGATAAACAGACCCGGATCGAGCCGCATGAGGTTGGCGATTTCGTCCAGTTCTTCGTACTCGATATCGTCTTTTTTGGTGCCGTTCAGGGCTTCCAGGCCCTCGGCGACTTCATCCAGGGGGAGCCAGCAGGTCTGGAAGAAACGCATGATCTCGAACCGCCAGCCGGCGCGATAGTAGCGGTCTCTGAGCCAGTTCGAAGAGAGCGCCGCGAGGATAAAGAAAATAAAGTTGGTGAGTACGATGAGGCCGATGTAGAGCAGCGAGGACCAGAAAGAGGAAAACATCCGAAAGATCAGATAGATAATAGAGATGATCGAAGCCAGAAACAGCAGGACATATGTGGTTGATGTCATTTCAGTGATATTTTGATAGCGACGGCCATAATTTTCATGAAACAGTTGATCGGCCAGTTTCTGAATTTGCGAGTCTCTCTGCTCACTCTCGCTATATTCCACATAGACTTCCACGCGCTCATAGACATCATCGGCGATGAGTTCCCAGAGGATTCGCAGATTGAGCAGCTGTTTGTCCAGCTTGGGGAATTCCGTCAGGAGATCATCTTCGTAGGAGATCAGCAGAAGCTGACATTCAAGGAAGGCCAGGTCGGCTTCGCTCTCGGGAAGTACACTGTAATTTCTGATGGCCCTGTCGATGGTCTCGCGGATGGCACTCTCCTGGATAAACGTGTCCCGCTGCTCACGGTACTGACGGAGCAGGTCCAGCAGGTAATATTCGCGTTCCAGCCAGTAAGGCAGTTCATCGTAGTGGGAGTCGACTTCAGCAAAGATCTGGTCAATCCACTTCTGACTGGCTTTCCAGATGGCCGGTTTCAGAATGTGCAGATAGAAGACCAGCAGGTTGTCGACCCGATGGTCGCGTAAATTGGCTTCGCAGCTGGAGAGTGTCTTGCGAAATATCTTGAAGGGCGCGTTACGGATCAGGCGATCCCAGCCTTTTTCAGTCAGATAATAAAAGCGGTCTGAGTTGACGATGCGAGACGTTTTGAGCAACAGGGACGCGAGTTCCTTCAGTGGAATTTCCTGAGAGAAGTACTGTTTCAGTAATTCGAACAGCCCGGGCTCTTCCTGGTGAACCTTGAGGCCTTCCAGGATCCAGCCTGCAAAATGGCCTTTCGTCTCAGGCAGCAGGTCCGCAAAGACCGCCAGCGCGTAATAATCGTAGGGAGATTTTGAGGTCTGCTGTTTCAATTCCGCATACAGCACGTCGATCGGTTCGTCTTTGAGTCGCTCCAGCAGACCTGTTTTCTGGCCTTTGTCTGTTGCTTCGCTGGACGAATTGTAGAGCGGATCTGCAGCGGGTGAGCCTGTCAACTCATTCTGGAGTTCGGAATCGGACTGTTCCGTATCACTCGACCAGTCAAACTGCAGGTGTTGTGAACTCGGCAGGGGCTCGCCATAGCGGAGCGCGTCGTTCAGGGATTCAAACGCGGCGCGGATTTTCTGGAATTCCTCCGGGAATTTTTCCGGTTTGAATTTCCGAATAAAGGAATTGTATTTCCGTTTCAGATCGAGGACATCGTAATCCCCCTCCAGGCCGAAAAAATCTTCCGGTCGGTCAGGCAATAATTCCCATTGTGGCTCATCGGGGCCACTCATATCCGGCTCCTCTGTAAGGTTAGGCTCAGCCGAGAAAACTCAACAGCATGCTGAGAAAGTCTGAGGCATAAACGATGATGAATCCCAGGATTAACATCACAAACAGGTAGGTGATTCCATAGACCACCCTGTTGACCGCCCAGAAGAAATTATCCAGCGTCGAAATGCGATTCCGCTTCGCCAGCAGCTGATTGATCCAGACTTTCTCCAGCTCGTATAGTTGGGGAAACTCTTTTTTGATGATCTGAGCCAACTGACGGTATTTTTTGGGCTTGGGGAAGCGGGGGCTCATCAGTCCGCGGCGGGATTCTTCCAGGAATTTCATGCGGAGCGTGACTGCTTTGGCGGGTGGGGCAATGACCAGTTTACAGAACTTGTCATAAAACTCCGGGAAACAACGGGGGTGCGTTTTGAGTTGTTGGAACAGGGGCCTGCATTCTGCAACGGATTTGAGTTTGCTGTGAAAGATCGCCAGTTGGGGGAACGGTCTGGTGTCGATAGCCTTGAGTCGTTGCTGAAGTTTTCTGTCATCAAGTGACCAGAACGAACTTCTCAGCTTGTCCAGTTGTTCGCTGACTCGCTCTTTCTGCGTCAGGTCTGAATCTGGTTCGTCCGTGAATTGTTGCTTTGAGGTTGCTGGTTTGATCAGGCGCAGCCGCCGGTGCAGAATCTGATCGGCTTCTTCCAGGGGATTCAACAGCAGCATCTGGCGTGCGTATTCGAGCTGATGATCAGCGTCAGGCTGATTCAATTTCGAGTTCCTTTACTGGATGTGCAAGGGGAATCACGAGCGGACAGGGGCCGACTGTGGAGTTTTGTCTGAACAGTTCTCTTTAATGAAATACTACCGGCATTCCCTGAAAATGCACACCGGAAATGTGTTTTTATTCAGTGTGTTTTTGTATTCTGAAAAAGGTGCTGAACTGTTCTGCGGCGCAGGCATGGAGCCAGACGTATTTCTGCAGTGACGCTTGTCGGGGACAGGAAAGAAATGAGTTTTACATAACAGGTAGCAGATTTTATGGAACGCTTTCTCGTCAATATCTTCCTGTCCATCCTGATCTGGGGGGGCGTCGGAGGGATGCTGCTGCGGGCCTACGTGGATAAAACGAATGGTCTGATTGTAGACGATCCAATTGAGAAACCGTCGCGAATGAAAGCATTTGCCATCATGGGCTTTCTCTCGGTGTTCAATATGGCGGGGGTCTTCTTTCTGAATATCATCTGGCATGTGCAGAAATGGGACGTACCCCACGTTGTCGAACAGGCCATACTTTGCCCGGGAATGATTCTGACCGGTATGTTTCTGTTTGCGCTCGTGTTACCCGCGACGCTGAAGAAAGCGGCGGTCACCTCGGCCTTCTGTAATCTGGCCTTCCTCGGAGGGGCGGTGCTGATCTTTGTGGTCAGGCACCTGCAGACCATGATCCACTGAGCCTCGACGCTGCGAGGCTCAGATTTAGATCATGTTGGTCAGTCTGGAGCTTACTGAATTTTGCCACGACCCTGGATCGGCCAGACAACTTCCAGACGATCGTTGCGGAAACCGTAGAAGTTTTCGTGCAGGATCGTGGTGAAGTCGGCGTAGCCGGGGATCAGCTCGATCTTGTCGCCGATCTTGAGGTCCTGAGATTCGGGACCCAGGTTGACGGCACAGTGTTCTGCACTCAACGCGGTGACTTCGGCATCCGGCCAGGCTTTGACCAGGGGAAGCTGGAAGTCGGGGTGCATTGTTTTACGACCGCAGTCGAGCACCATGCGTCCCTTTTCCGGGCGACTGACGACGGTTGCCAGGACGCTTAAGGAGTAGTCGAGGCCGGTCAGACTGCATTTGTTGACGTACATCGGGTCAGCGAAGATGCCGCCGCCCGCCTGCAGTTCGGTGATGCCTTCGCAGTTCGAGGTGATCTGGTAGGAACCGGTACCGCCGGCACTGACGATTTCGCATTGAATGCCTTTGGCTTCGATGGCGGTTTTACAGCCGACGAGCGTTCGCATCGCTTCTTCGATTTTCTGTTGTTTTTCTTCCGGATCCTGAACCTGCAGCAGGTGTCCTTCATAGCCCATGATGCCGGCGAGTTCGACACCTTCGAGTTTATCGATGGCCATGGCGAGGTCGAGCGTGTCCTGCCCTGGACGTGAGCCGACGCGGTTGAGGCCGATATTCACTTCAGGCATCATGCGGCAGACAACGCCGGCATCGGCACACATTTTTGCCAGTGGTTCGATCTGGGCGAAGTGGTCGCAGGCGATGATGGGGCGGGCATGACGGCAGAGAGAGACGACGCGTTCCCATTTGGTTTTGCCGACAATCATGTTGGCGATGAGGATGTCTTTGACGCCGGCGGCTGCCATGACTTCGGCTTCGGAGACCTTGGCACAGGTCACGCCGATCGCACCGGCTTCCATCTGGGCGAGGGCAATGGCGGGGGTTTTATGACATTTTTCATGGGGCCGCCAGGTCTTTCCGCGGCTGAGAATATAGTCGGACATCTTCTGAATATTTGATTCCATAATATCCAGGTCGATGCAGAGTATAGGAGTGTCGAGGTCGAACTTATGTGATCCAATAACAGACTGAGTCATGAAAATTCCTAAAATCCAAAAGGTCTCTGAACGCATCAAAGTTGATTACCAGATAGTACCGTAACCGTTTAAAAATCGCAGGGCTACGAATGGAATTCTTGAATTCGGACAATATTAAAAAAACTTTTGCCACTCCGTTGACAGTTCTGAAAATCCACGATAAACTCCGCGTCCCCATTGAAGTTCAGGCACTTAATTGTCGATGAAAAATGGACACTTAAGAGCTGACAGCTTTGATGAATGATCTTTGACAAAATGGTTGGTGGCCCCAAATTTTAAGAGTGGATGCCAGAATGTTATGTGATTGTCCTTCGGGATGGTCACAGAACGATTCAGGTCAATTTAAAATTATTGAGCCAATCTGTAGCGCATCAGGCAGGCGACCTGTCGGATGTTGATTGGCG